>JAQUSA010000048.1 GCA_028715315.1 Candidatus Omnitrophota bacterium
TTACGGCCTCAACGTCGGCCTTGGAGAGCTCCTTGCCCGTGATGAAATAATTCGCGGTCCTGACCGCGGCTTCCATGACGCCGCCGGTCGCGCCGAATATGGTGCCGGCGCCCGCGTATTCTCCGAGTATCGTATCCGATTCCTCGTCGGGAAGGTTCGTGAAATCAATGCCTGCCTGCTTTATCATACCCGCGAGCTCACGGGTAGTAAGGACTATGTCCACATCCTGGAAACCGGAAGCGTGCATCTCGTCGCTCCTGGTTATCTCGTATTTCTTCGATGTGCAAGGCATTATCGAGACCATGACTATCTTGGACGGGTCGATATTGTTCTTTTGCGCGTAGTATGTCTTCGAGAGGACGCCGAGGATCTCATGCGGCGACTTGCAAGACGAGAAATGCTCGATCATGTCCGTGTGGAACTTCTCCATGAAATCCACCCATGACGGGCAGCAGGTCGTGATCAGCGGGAGCGGTTTCGTCCCCTTTATGAGCCTCTGCTCGAGCTCGCTCGCCTCTTCCATTATCGTAACATCAGCCGCGAAATTGGTATCGAAGACGGCCTTGAAGCCAAGCCTCCTTAACAACGCATAAAGCTTGCCGGTGAAATTCTTGCCCGGGTAGCCAAACGCTTCGCCGATAGACGCCCTTACCGCAGGCGCTATCTGTACGACGCAGTATTTATCGGGGTCCTGCAGCGCCTTCCAGACCTTAGGCGTGTCGTAATATTCTAGTATCGCGCCCGTCGGGCAATGCGCCGAGCACTGTCCGCATTTGATGCAGGGCGATTCGCTTAATTGGATATCTCCCGCGGGCGAGAACCTGGTCTTTATGCCCCTCTGCAGGAACGAGAGGGCCCAGACGTCCTGCATATCCTGGCAAACGTAGATGCACCTTCCGCAGAGTATGCACTTCTCGGGCTCGAGCACGATGGCCTTCGTCGAGTCGTCCTTCGGCAGGTCCCTCTTGATCTTCGGGAAGTATTCTTCCGAAATGCCGAAATCCGCGACCAGTTTCTGCAGCTCGCAGTTGTTATTGCGGCCGCAGATCAGGCAGTCGTTCGGGTGGTTCGAAAGTATCAGTTCGAGCACGCTCCTGCGGATAGAGACTATCTCGGGGTCGTGCGTCGTTATCTCCATATTCTCCTCGAGCGGGGTGCAGCAGGCCCTGAGCATCTTGTTCGAGCCCTTGACCCTGACGATGCAGATGCCGCAGCTCGCCGACGGCGGAAGGTCCGCGTGCTTGCAAAGCGTCGGTATCTTTATCTGGACGCTCTTCGCGGCCTCGAGTATCGTAGTCCCCTCGGGTACCCTCAATAGTATGTCGTTTATCTTAGCTTGTATGGATTTTGCCATTTTTTATTCCTTACCTACCGCTTTGAACTTGCAGACCTCGAAGCACCTGCCGCAGCGGACGCATTTGTTCATGTCTATGATATAACCGTCATCCTTGTTGCCCGTTATAGCTTTCGCCTCGCAGTTCATGAAGCAGAGACCGCACTTCTTGCATTTCTCCGGTATTATCTTGTAGCTCAGGAGGTCCCGGCACTTCTTCGAGGGGCATTTCTTGTCCAAAATATGCACCCTATACTCGTCCTCGTAATACCTGAGGGTCGAGATCACAGGGTTAGGCGCTGTCTGCCCGAGGCCGCATAATGCCGCCCTCTGCATCGACTGCGCTATCCTCCTTAAATTATCGAGGTCGCCTATCTCACCGCGCCCTTCGGCTATCTTGCTCAGGAAACCGAGCATCTGAGCGGTGCCTATCCTGCACGGCGAGCATTTTCCGCACGATTCATCGAAACAGAACCTCTGGTAGAACCGCGCGATATCGACCATGCAGTCGTCCTCGTCCATGACTATCATGCCGCCCGAGCCCATTATAGAGCCGAGCTTCTGTAAATTCTCGTAATCGACCGGCGTATCGAGGAAGTCCTTCGGTATGACCCCGCCGGAGGGCCCGCCTGTCTGGACCGCCTTTATGTTCTTGTTCTTATAAACGCCGCCGCCTATATCGAAGACTATCTCGCGTATCGTCGTGCCCATCGGAACCTCTACGAGGCCGGAGTTCTTAACTTTGCCGGTCAGCGCGAAAACCTTCGTTCCCTTTGAGGTCTGCGTGCCCACCTTCGCGAACGCGTCACCGCCCCTGTTTATGATATAGGCGACGTTAGCGAGCGTCTCGACGTTATTTATGACGGTCGGCTTGTCCCAGAGCCCCTTGACCGAAGGATACGGCGGGCGCGGGTGCGGCGCGCCTCTCTTGCCCTCTATGGAAGCTATGAGCGCGGTCTCCTCGCCGCATACGAAAGCGCCGGCGCCGAGCCTTATCTCGAGGTCAAAATTGAAATCGCTGCCAAGTATATTTTTGCCGAGAAGGCCGTTCGCGTAGCACTGGTCTATGGCCTTCTGGATCCTCTCGACCGCAAGCGGGTATTCCGCCCTTATATAAAAATATCCGACCGACGCGCCCACCGAAAACCCGGCTATCATCATGCCTTCGACGACCGAATGCGGGTCGCCTTCCAGCACGCTCCTGTCCATGTAAGCGCCCGGGTCCCCTTCGTCTCCGTTGCAGATGACATATTTCTGGTCGGAGGCCATCTTCTTCGCGAAATTCCATTTCATCCAGGTCGGGTATCCGGCGCCTCCCCTTCCGCGCAGGCCGCTTTTCTTCATCTCATCTATCGTGTTATCCTGCGTCTTCAGGCCGAAGAGGACTTTTTTTATGGCCTGGTAACCTTCGTTGGCCATGTATTCTTCGATGCTCTCGGGGTCTATCACGCCGCAATTGCGCAGGACTATCCTTAATTGCCCGGGTTCCTTGCGCGCGGCAAGCTCCTTGACCACCGTCCCCTGCTTGACCGCGTCGAGTATGCGGCCGAGGTCCTCGTCCTTGACCCCGTAATATGTCGTATCGGGCAGCACTTTTACTACGACGCCCTGGTTATAGGCGCCTATATCGGCTACGCGCACCGCCTGGACCGAATCCTGCATCCCGCGGTCCCTGAGGCCGTTGAGCAAAATAGCATGGACGTCCTTCGTCCTGTCGAGCGCAAAGCTTGTATCCTTAATATATATTATCTTTTTATCCATTATTTCTTTACCTGTATGTCGTATATGTGGTCGTTGACCAGCCTGTGGTTGTGTATATGCTCTTCGATTATCTGAATGGCAACCTCGCCATTGACCCTTCCGTAAGTGACCTGGGGCATTCCGTCGACATTGACCTCGACAAGAGGCTCGACGGAACACATCCCGACGCAACCGCATTTCTTCACGGCCACGGGGATGTTGCGCTTCTTGACTTCCTCGGTAAGGACCTTGAAGACCTCATCGGCGCCCGCGGCGATGCCGCAGCTCGACATGCCGACCTTTATCCAGTTATTCTCTTCCTTCTTCGGCTGTTTCGCTATATTTTCGAGTGATTCCTTTGTTATCTTGCTCATTTGGCGACCTGCTCCTCTTCATACTCGGCAATTATGTCCGCGACGCGGTCCTTCCCGACCTTGCTGTATACTTTCTCGTCGATCTTCATGACCGGCGCGAGGCCGCAGCAGCCGAGGCACCGTACGACTTCCAGCTGGAAAAGCCCGTCCTTGCTGGTGCCGCCCTCACGCACCCCGAGGATATCGCGGAGCTCATGGAGCAGTTCCGATGCGCCCTTGAGGTAACAGGCGGTGCCCATGCATACCTGCACCAGGTGCTTACCCGGCGGCACGAGCTTAAAGAAGTGGTAGAAGGTTATGACCTCGTATATCCTGGCGAGCGGCACATCCATGTATTTCGAAAGCTGCAGGGACGTTTCGCGCGGCACATACCCGTAAATGTTCTGCACATCGTGCAGGATCATTATGAGGCTGCCCTTCTTGCCCTCCCATTTTTTGACGATATTCTTGATATCGTCGGATAATTTGTCTTCTTGCATGTTCAGTTCCTTCTCCGAAGTTTGATTTACCAAAGGTATTCGGTGGGGTGCAATGACGGTACTATATCACAAGCGCAAAGCCGTGTCAAGTGTCAGCGCCCGGAAGCCTCGTTATATTTATCCATTATGCGCAGCATATGGCGGGCCGAGCGCGTGTAGAACTTGTAATCCTCGTCGGTGATATTGGCGCTCTTCCCGCAGTTGAGGGCCTTATTGAACAATTCCCTGGCGGAACCGGTATCGCCCTCCGACCTCCTTATGATCCCGAGGTCGAAATACGCCGTCACGTTATCGGGATCCTGCGCAATCGCGGTCTTGTATTCCGCAACGGCCTTATCCTTGTAACCCAGCATCTTATAGCAATGCGCGAGCCAGTTGCGCGAATCGACGTCCTTCCCGTTGAAGAAGAGGGTCTTCCTGTAGGACCTTGCCGCGTCCGCGATCAGGGATGAATTAATATAGTCCCCGGAGCGCCTGTAAAGCAGGTAAGCTATTTGCGGCCTCAGCGCGGCAAATGCGGCCGTGATGAATATCGCCGTAATTATGTAATTCCTTATCCTGCCTATCGCCATGACATTTACCCCATTATGAACAATAATATCGCGAGCGCTATCAATATATTCCCGCCTATTAACGGAGCGACCCTCTCTACCACCTCCACCTTCGGGTGGATATACTTCACTATACCGCTGAAGACCCCGGCCATTATTATGGGAAGGCTCTGCCCGAGCGCATAGGTAAAGAACAGCATGATCGCGTAAAGCATGTCCTCCTTGAAGAGCCCTAAACTGGCGATGACCAGCAAAAAAGGCCCGCAGACCGGGCATGTCGGCGCCTCAAAGAGCACGAATATCATGCCGAAGATGAAAGCGCCCGCCGGTCCGCCGTACTTTATGTTGAACGCCTTGGCCGCTAAAGCCTCTAACGGCCTTATCCTTATAAGGCCCGCCATCTGGACGCCGACAAATAACACGGCGGCCCCCGCCAAATAGTAGAAATACCTGCTCATGCCCATCATTTTGGCCGCGAGTGTCCCTATCGTGCCCAGAAGGACTCCGAGAAGCGTATAGCTCAGGACCAGCGCGGCCACGAATGACATCGTGACCATAAAGGCTTTTTTCTTTGAATCGGCGCCGCCGATAAGGCCTATAACGACCGGTATCCTGACTATCGTGCAGGAAGCCAGGCTGAGTATGGCCGCGGCCCAGAAGACCACGACAAATGTCCATAACGAGCGCTCATTGACGGCGTTCAGGATGGTCTGTATGTCCGTTCCCATTATTTCCCTATACCTCTACTTTATATCCGGCCAGGTCGACATCGTGCATCGGGAGGTTTGTGGGCTCGCTCACGAAAAATATCGAGGGCCTGCCTCTCCCGGGCTCGGATATCTCGCAATGCGGCGTATCCTTGAGCATCGTGAATATGCAGGTCCTATGGTCGTTATATTTCAGGCGCAGCATCATAAAGTCTTTCGCGCCCAGCCTGCCGGCCTTGGCCTTACTCTCCATCTCCTTGTGCTTGACAAGGCCCAGTATCATGCAGACCGGTTTCAGTTTGCGGCCGGTGTTATTTATTATGATGAACTCCTCGTGGTGCGGATGTGAGTTCAGCATCAGGCGCGCGGCGTTGTCAGAACGGATGCATATGAGCTTGTGGGTGCCGTGTTCTACCGGCGACGAATAGATCGTGTCTACGAGTCCGTCCCTGTGCGTCCTGCGAAGTATCTTCGGGGTCGGGCGCAGCGTCCTTATGAGCCCCTTTTTCTCGAGCCGCAGCAGTATCTTCTCCGTCGCGTCGACGGGCTTCAATTTTATCGTCTTCATGTCAGCGCAGATGCTCCATAAGTATTTTTATCCCTATCGCCATTAATATCAGCCCGCCCGCCGCCTCGAGCTTCCGCTCGAAAAAATGCCCGGCGGTGTTGCCTATCACGACACCCAGGAAAGACAGCAAGAACGTGACCGCCCCTATCACGATAACCGGTAACACTATCGATACCTGCAGGAACGCGAAACTGAACCCCGCCGCGAGCGCGTCGATGCTGGTAGCGCCCGACAGGACGAGCATCTCCTTCAGCCCGAACGACGCCTGCCTCTCCTCTTCGTCGATCTTCCATGATCCGTATATCATCTTCCCGCCGATAAAAGCAAGCAGGCCGAACGCGACCCAATGGTCTATTCCGGCCAGGAACCCCTTAAGGCGCACGCCCGCCATCCATCCGATCGCCGGCATTACCATCTGGAAGGACCCGAAGAACGACCCGAACTTCAGCGCGCTCTTCAGTTTATTCCGCTTGATGGCCACCCCGCCCGCGACAGAGACCGCGAACGCGTCCATCGCGAGGCCGAGGGCGACCAGAAATATTGCCGAGGCGCTCATTCGCTTATCGCGGCAATGCTTAGGCGGGTCACCTTCAATTCTGTGAGCAGGTCCAGCACGTTGACTATCTGCTTGAACCGGACGGACTTGTCCGCCCTGAGGACTACGGCGGCTTTTGGGCTCTCTTTACATTTTGCGGCCAATTTATCCCTGAGGCCGGAGGACGTGACCTTGTCCTTGTCTACATAAATGGCGCCGTCGCCGGTTATCGATATGCTTATCTGGTTCTTTTCCTCTATAGGTACTACGCTGCGGGCTTCGGGAAGCTTGACGTCAAGTTTCTGTATGCGCTGCGGGCTGAACGTGTATAACAGGCTGAACGAAATGAAAAAGAAGATGAACATGTTCATGATTATATCGGTCATGGACACGTTCTCGAGAGTGAAGAGGAAACCCTTCCTTCCCTGTATCTTCAAAGATTGCCCGCCTCCTTCAACTCGATTATAAGCTCAAGGAACTGGATGGAATGGTTCGTGAGCTCGTTTGACATGTATTTGATGCGGCTTACGAAATAGTTATAGCACAGGAAGAGCGGTATCGCGATGATGAGGCCGGCCGCGGTAGTGATCATCGCCTGGTAGATGCCGGCAGCGAGCGCGTTCACGGTTATGTTGGCGCCGGCATGCTCCCACGCCATGAACGCTTTAATGAGGCCTGTGATCGTGCCGAGGAAACCGAGGAGCGGCTCGATGCTTATTATGGAGGCCATCGCGCCGAGGTATTTCTCTATCTTCAATACCTGGTTATTGCCGACCTGTTCCATGACCTTCTCGAGCCTCTGCGGCGCGAGGTATCTCCTCTCGATGCCTACCTTGAATACCGCCGCTATAGGATATTTGGCGTTCTCCTCGCAAAGGTCTAGCGCCATCTGGATCCTGTTCGCCTTGAGGCAATGGAAGACCTCCTGGATAAAGCCGAACGAATCCATCTTGAGATTCCTTAGCTCCAGGAACTTCTCCACCACTATCGCGAAGCCGACGACCGAACCCAGTATGATGGGCGCCATTACGGGGCCGCCCTT
>JAQUSA010000049.1 GCA_028715315.1 Candidatus Omnitrophota bacterium
AGCTTTCGGCCCCGCGGAGAGGAACGCGGTAATCGGCGTCGGGGCCCCCTGGTAAGCATCCGGGACCCACATATGGAACGGCACCAGCGCGCATTTGAAACTGAGCCCCGCGAAGACCAGCAATAGCGCCACAGCGGCGGCAAGCGAATTTGCCCCGGCGGTATTGAGCATGCCCGATATGACCGAGAGGTCCGTGGTCCCGAAGATGCCGTAAATGAAGGATATGCCGTAGAGCATCACCCCGGTAGCGAGAGCCCCGAAGAGGAAATACTTCAGCGCCGCCTCGCTCGAGAACCGGTCCCGCTTCAGGAAGGCCGTGAGCATATACGATATCAGCGATATCGCCTCAAGGGAGATATATATCATCATGAGGTTGTTCGAGGAGGCCGCGACCATCATCGCAACAGCGGCGGCGAGCAGCAGGAAGTAGTATTCCCCCGCATCCTCGTCGGAGAAACCCTTATACCCGAGCGATATCAGTATCACGAGGCCGATGACCAGCAGGGATATCTCCTTGAAGAATTCCGAGAACGTGTCATTCAACAGCATGTTCGAGAATAGCGGACCCGCGGCCTCATAGCTGTGCGGCATGCAGAAGATCGAAAGCAGTATGGCCGCCAGGCAGAATACCCCGAGCACTGCCTTCTTGCCGACGAAGAGCCCGGCTATCAGCACGAGGACGGCCGATCCCGCGAGTATCAGTTCCGGCAGGAAGTATCTTATGCTTTCGGCAGCGCTCAAAGAAGCAACCCTCCGATTTGCCGTACGAGTTCGGTTATCGCCGGGGACTGGTAATTGAGTATGATAAGCGGATATATGCCGATGGCCACGGTCACTACCATCAGCGGCACGAGGGTGAAGAGTTCGCGCTTATTGATATCCGCGATCCCGGCCCATGCGGCGTTGAGCGGCCCTAGGAGTACCCTCTGTATCATATAAAGGAAGTATCCCGCGGTTATGACTATGCCGAGGACCGATATTATCGTGATGGTCCTGAACGCGGTGAAGCCTCCCATAAGCGACATGAACTCGCTGACAAAACCGCTCAGGCCCGGCAGGCCGAGGGAAGCGAGCGTAAAGACGACCAGTACGCCGGCATATACGGGCATCTTTGCGCCGAGGCCGCCGAACTTATCGAGGTCCCTCGTGTGGGCGCGGTCATAGATGACACCGACGAGCAGGAACATGCCGCCGGTTATGATGCCGTGGTTGAACATCTGCATCAGGGCCCCGTTGAAACCGGTAACGGTCATGCTCGCGAGCCCCAGCATGACGAATCCCATATGGCTGACCGAGGAATACGCGACCATCTTCTTGAAGTCCGTCTGCGCCATCGCGACAAAAGCGCCGTAGACGATGTTTATGAGGCCGAGTATTGCGAAGGGAAGCGCAAAATATATCGCGGCATCCTTTAATATCGGAAAGCTTATCCTGAAGAACCCGTATCCGCCCATCTTAAGCAGGACGCCTGCAAGCAGCACGCTGATCGGAGTCGGGGCCTCAACGTGCGCGTCGGGCAACCACGTATGGAACGGGAAGACCGGGACCTTTATTGCGAACCCGAGATAGAACCCGACGAATACCATGATCTGGAAGCTCTTGGCGAAGGCGCTGCCGGCAGCCGCAAGTTCCAGCATGTTGAACGTGTGCGGCTGGGACGTGAAATAGAGCGCCAGTATAGAAAGCAGCATGGCTACCGACCCCGCCAGCGTATATATGAAGAACTTGATAGCGGCGTATTCCCTGCGCGGGCCGCCCCATATGCCTATCAGGAAATACATCGGTACGAGGACGAGCTCCCAAAAGACATAGAAGAGGAAGAGGTCCAGCGACAGGAACGTACCGAGCATTCCCGTGTTGAGCAGCAGGTACAGGAAATAGTATTCCTTCTGGCGCTCCTTGATCCCGAACGAGCCGATGCACGCGAGGAATCCGAGCAGGGCCGTAAGGAAGACAAGGCCTATGCTTATTCCGTCCACCCCGAGGTGGTAGTTGATGTTGACCTGGGGTATCCATGAGAGCTTCTCGGAGAACTGCATCAGGGTGTTGTTATAGTCGAAGCCCGTCACCATGAATACCGTGAACAGCAGCGTTATCCCGGTCGCCGCCGTCGCGACGCCCTTGATAATGCCGGTCCTGCCCTTAGGTATGAACAGTATCAGCAGGCCCGCAAGCAGCGGCAGGAAGATTATCGAACTCAACAAAGGGAAAGGCATCACCGACCTCCTATCAATTTTATAAATATCATTATCGCAAGCCCGAAGAACGCTATCAGTATGTAGTTCTGCACGAAACCCGTCTGGAACCGGCGCAATATCGCGGAACAGAGCCACGTGACGTTAGCCGTCATGTTCACTATCCCGTCGACGATATACAGGTCGAACCACGACTGCACCTTTCCTGCCGTTAAGGAGAGGTATGCGGCCATGTTCACGGCCCCGTCGACGACCTTCGAGTCGAACCCGGAGGCGATATCCGCGAGCCGCATGCACGGCCTTATTATCAGCGCGCCGTATATCTCATCCACATAGTATTTATTGGATACAAGCTTATAAAGGAACGCGAATCTCGAGCGCAGCGATGCCGGGAGCAGCTTGTTATCCAGGATATAGAATACGTATGCGGCCCCTATACCCGTAAGGGATATCGCGATCGAGACGCCCATCGTGAGGAACTCAAATTTCACCGGCCTGAAGAACCCCGCGAATGCGGCAAAGGCCGCGAGGATGCACAGCGGGACCGTCATGACGGCAGGTGACTCATGCGCGTGCAGTTCCGAGCGCGGCTTGCCGAACAATACGACGAATATCAGGCGGAACATATAGAACGCCGTCAGCAAGCTTGTGAGCGCGGCAACGCCGAACAGGACCGGATGGCCCCCCTTGAGGATCTCGGAGAGGATCTCGTCCTTCGACCAGAAGCCCGAGAACGGCGGCACGCCGGCTATCGCGAGGCCGCCTATTATGAACGTCCAGCCGGTCGCCTTCATCTTCCCGAGCAGGCCGCCCATCTTGAAAATGTCCTGCGTGTGGACCGCGTGTATGACGCTGCCGGCGCAGAGGAAGAGCAGGGCCTTGAAGAACGCGTGCGTCATAAGGTGGAACGTGCCGCCTTCGTAGCCGCCGACGCCCAGCGCGAGCATCATGAACCCGAGCTGGCTTATCGTGGAGTAAGCGAGTATCCTTTTAATATCGTTATTGACGGTCGCGATGGTCGCGGCCATGAGCGCGGTTATCGCCCCTATATATGCGACCCAGATCAGCGACGTATGCTGGGTGAGGAAGAGCCCGTATGTGCGCGCTACGAGGTAAACGCCTGCGGCGACCATCGTTGCCGCGTGTATCAGGGCTGAAACCGGCGTCGGGCCTTCCATCGCGTCGGGCAGCCATACGTGCAGGGGGAACTGCGCCGATTTGCCGACCGCGCCGCAAAATATCAGCAGGGCGATCACGGTCAGCGTCGCGTCGTTTATCCCGAGGCCGGCGAGGTCCTTGAAGTAAAGGGTCTTAGTCGTGAAGAACAGTAACAGTATCCCTATCAAAAGGCCGGTATCGCCTATCCTCGTGGTTATAAAGGCCTTCATGCCGGCCCTGGCGGCGGCAGGCCGTTCGAACCAGAACGATATGAGCAGGTAGGAGCAGAGCCCCACGCCTTCCCAGAATATATAGAGCATCACGAAATTATCCGAGAGCAGAAGCCCGAGCATCGAGCCCATGAACAGGGACATATAAGCGAAGAACCTCGAATACCGCTTGTCGTCATGCATGTAGCCTATCGAATATACCTGTATGAGGGTGCCGACTACGGTCACGACCAGCAGCATCATGCACGAGAGGGGGTCTATTATTACGCCGAAATCGAGGGCGAAGCCGTTGAACGAGATCCAGCGGCCTACGGTATATGAACCTTCTCCGCCGAAGGCGTTCCCTATATATGCCATGACAGCTATCGCGAGCGCGGCGACCGAAGCGCCTATGGACACGAGCGCGCTTGCCTTCTTGAGCCTGCGCCCGAAAAGGATATTTACCGCAAAGGCGGCAAAAGGGAACAGAGGTATAAGGTGCGCGAATTTTACCATTTCATTATGTTCATGTTTTCCGTGAATATAGTCTTCATGTTCCTGTAAACGGCTATCACCAGTACGAGCCCTATCACCGCGGAAGCTGCGGCTATCGCCATTACGAACAGGGCGAATACCTGTCCCAAGCCGTCCGGGCCCCCGAGGAATTTATTGAACGTTATAAGGTTTATATTTGCCGCGTTCAGTATCAGCTCTATGGACATCAGTATCCCTATCGCCGTCCTGCGCGTCAGCGCGCCGTAGAGCCCTATTGCGAAGAGGGCCGCCCCTAATATAAGGAAATGGCTTTGGGGTATCATTATTTTTTCACCTTCCCTATCACTATCGCGCCGACGAGCGCCGCAAGCAATATAAGGGATATGAACTCGAAAGGCAGCGCATACGAGGACATGAGCGCCCGACCGATATCGTTCAGCCCGGGCCCGGCATGGGCCGCCGTACCGGAGGCCGGAATTTTCCAGGGGTTCCCCATGATTATGTAAATAAAGAAAGAAAGTATCGCCGCCGCCACAACGGCCGATACGAGGGCCTGGCTGTTCGCCTGTCTTATAGAGCGGTCCTTTATATTGGACGTCAGCATTATCGCAAAGAGGAAGAGGGTGACTATCGCGCCGACATATATTATGACCTGGACGACCGCGAGGAATTCCGCGTTCAGGAAGAGGTAGACCCCGGCGATGCAGAAGAGGCAGAGCGCAAGGGAGACCGCGCAGTGGAAAATATTGCGCATGGCGACTACGCCGAACGCGAAGGCGCAGGCGAGCCCCGCCAGCACGTAGAACGACGCCTGCACGACGAAGTCCTGCGGAAGCCCGTAATTATTTACGATGTCACTTAACTGTCGGATGAGCCCATTCATCATATTTACCCGCGTTTAGTAGGTCTATGTGCAATTTGCCGTGTTCGTATACCGCGATCTCGTAGATCTTGCCCATATAGATAGCCTGGGTCGGGCAGACCTGTTCGCAGAGCCCGCAGAAACAGCAGAGCTCCATGTTATATTTGAAATGTTCGAAATCCTTCTTCTTGTCCGCGCCCTCCTTTACGGCGAGGTCGAGGCATAAAGTCGGGCATATCTTAACGCACTGGCCGCACTTGATGCACTTCTCCGCATGCAGGTCGACGAGCCCCCTGAACCTTTCCGTCATCGGCATCTTCTGCGTGGGGTATTGCAGGGTCACCGGCTTTACGAATAAGTTCTTAAGCGTCACGAACAGCGCTTTTATCATCTCAGTAATACCCATCCCGCGACGGCAAGGTTTACGAACGCCAGCGGCGTGAGCACCTTCCACGCGAAACCCATAAGTTGGTCGACGCGCAGCCTCGGGAGCGTCCACCTGATCCACATCAACAGGGTCACGATGCCGTACGTCTTTATAAGGAACCATATGACCGGCGGCAGGAACGGCCCGCTCCACCCGCCGAGGAACAATACCGCCGCCAGGGCCGATATTATGAACATGTTGGTGTATTCGCCGAGGAAGAACATGGCGAACTTCATCCCGGAATATTCCGTGTGGAAACCCGCAACGAGCTCCGACTCCGCCTCGGGTATGTCGAACGGCGTCCTGTTGACCTCGGCGGTCCCGGCGATCAGGAATATGAGGAACGCGACCGCCATATTCGGCTGGAAGACGAACCACATCCCCTTCTGCGCCTCGACTATCTTCTGCATCGACAGCGTGCCGGCGAACATGACTGCCGTCACCAGGGCCAGTATAAGCGGTATCTCATAGCTGATTATCTGCGCGGCCGACCTCATCCCGCCCAGCAGCGAATATTTATTGTTCGAGCCCCATCCGGCCATGAATATGCCCAGCACGCATATAGAGGTGAGGGCCATTACATAGAGCGCGCCAATATTGAGGTCTCGCCCTACCAGCGCGAATACCATGACCGAGGGCACCACGGCGAAGAACGGCGCGAACCACCAGGCGAGCATGTCCACCCCCGCGGGGGTTATGTTCTCCTTGAGCAAAAGCTTTATGACGTCCGCGACAGACTGCAGCGCGCCGTGCCAGCCGACTCGCATCGGGCCGTAGCGCGTCTGGATATGCGCCGAGACCTTCCGTTCCCACCATATGAGGAACATCGCCGATACGGCTATGAAGCCGAGTGCCGCGGCGCCTACGATGACCATTATTATGAATGTCAGGATAGGGATGATCATCTGTCTATCTCCCCCATGACGACATCAAGGCTGCCGAGAACGCATACTGCATCCGCCACCTTCAGGCCGTTTATCAGTTCCGGCAGGACCGATATGTTCGAAAAGGAGGGGGAGCGTATCTTCATCCTGTACGGCATGGGGGAGCCGTCGCTGACTATGTAAAACCCGAGCTCGCCGCGCGGGTTCTCGCTCCTCATATATGCCTGCCCCGGCGCCGGCCTGAAAATCTTTCCGGCCTTGACCGCGGGGTCGCCTTCGGGAAGCCCGAGTACGGCCTGTTCGGCGATGCGAAGGCTCTGGCGCATCTCGTCCATCCTTACCTTATACCTGTCCCACGAGTCGCCGTTCTTTCCCGTCGGGACGTCGAAAGTAAATTTATCGTAATTGAGGTACGGCTCATCCTTGCGCAGGTCCCATTTGACGCCGGAGGCGCGCAGGTTAGGGCCCGTAACGCTGTAGCTGACCGCCTTCTCGCTTGTCAGCACGCCGACTCCTTTCGTCCTCGCCAGGAATATCGGGTTCGCGCTGAACATCGCTTCCAGGTCGTCTATCTTCGGGCGCATGTATTTGATTATCTTCTTTATCTTGTCGTCTGATCCCTTGGGCAGGTCGCGCGATACGCCGCCTATCCTCATGTAATTGTAGGTGAGCCTCTGGCCGCAGATATCATCAAAGAGTTCGACGATCTTTTCGCGTTCGCGCATGCCGTAGAAGAGAGGCGTCGCGAAAGCCCCGAGGTCCTGCGTGAACGTCGTTATGCCGAAGAGGTGGCTCGCTATCCTGCCAAACTCGGCCATTATGACCCTGATATGCTTGGCCCTGTCGCTGACCTCGATATTCATAAGCTTTTCCGCGGCGAGCACGTAGGCGAGGTTGTTGTTCATCGACGCGAGGTAATCGAGCCTGTCGGTGAACGGTATGAACTGCGTATATGTGCGCTTCTCCGCGATCTTCTCGATGCTGCGGTGCAGGT
>JAQUSA010000050.1 GCA_028715315.1 Candidatus Omnitrophota bacterium
ACTGCGACTATCTCCGCAATGAACATCTCGTGCGTCCCCAATACCATCGAATCCTTAACCTTACATTCAAGGGCCACCGGGCATTCCCGTATCAGCGGGGCTTTTACTTCCTTCGCGGGATCGGTATGCAATCCGGTGATCTTGAACTTATCTTTATCGCGGCCCGAAACGGTCCCGCAGATATCGGTCTCTTTAACGATATCGGAGGTCGGGACATTTACGGTGAACTCCTTTTGCTCCTTTATAAGGCCGTGCGAATACCTTCCAGGCCTTATCGATATGGAAAGGGTAGGCGGTTCGGAACAGACCATCCCCGCCCATGCCAGCGTTATGACGTTGGGCTTCCCGGCCTTATCGACGCTTGTGACCAGGACTACAGGCAGCGGGAATAACGCCGCGTCAGGCTTACCGAGTTTTTTTGCCATATGCTCCCTCCTATATTTCCATCGCGGTCAGATACGCGAGGTTTTTTTCGATATCTTCCTTCGAATGGGGTTCCGACGTGATGATCGGTTCCCTGCCCTTTTTACGCACCGCCCGAATCAGCCCCGGAAAATCAAGGTCGCCTTCTCCGAGCGGCAGGTGCGAATCGAAATCGCCTTTATTGTCCGAAAGGTGCATCTCTCCTATCAGGTTGTCCGGATACCATTTCAGCGCGTCAAACGGCGACATCTTCCCGAACGCGTAATAGTGACCGGCGTCGAAACATGCCTCGAGGTTCGGCGATTTGATCTGTTCAAGTATCCCGATGACTATCTCGGGATCGGGATCGATAGAGTTCTCTATCGCGATAGTTACGCCCTTTCCCGAGGCCGCCTTCACCGCCTCTTCCCATACCGGCACACACAGGTTCAGGAATAAATGGGACGCGTCCTTATAAAATATCGGGTCGAAGCCTGTATGCAGGACGACATGGCAGGCTTTGAGCTTCTCGCAAAGTTCGAACACCCTCTTAAAACGTTCAAGGGTAAGGTCCCTTATGCCCCGGTCCCTGCTGCCGGGATTCAGGTCCAGGAAAGGCCCGTGTATTATCTTCTTCAGCCCGCGCTCCTCGAATGTCCTGTTTATGATGTCTATCTCGCCGGCGTTATAGGAATCGAGCGCCGCGCCGTCCGCATATATCTCACAGTTGATGCCCTTGTCGGATATCCATCCGAGGCTGCTGAGAAGCATCCTGTAAGGTGCGTGGAAGTATATGTTCTCTTTGGACAGCTTCATCATCTCTCCGCTATTATAGACCATTAGGAACTGTCTGCATATAAAAAAAGGCCCGGGGCTCAAATAACAACGCCCTAGACCGTGACATTCTCCCACCCTACCGTGGGCTTGCTTGGCAGCTTGATCCTCTGTACCAAGTGGGACTCTGTCCGTAGCCGCAAGCGGCTCCGGAACTCCGAATCCCTATACAGCTTTGATGATCACCGCGCCAAGCCGTCGCACCAATAGGGTAGATATCTTTTCCTACCCTAAGTATATCACGGAACGGGCTAAATTCAAGGCGTCCGGTCATTTTTCCCCGACGATCCTGTTCCTCAGGGAACCTATGCCTTCTATCCTGATCTCTATCTCATCCCCCGGCAACATAGGCCCGACCCCGTAAGGAGTACCTGTAGAAATAATATCCCCGGGCAGAAGGGTCATTACGCCCGATACGAAAGAGACCAGTTTTGCCGCGGAAAATATCAGGTTCCCCGTATCGGAAGATTGTTTAAGGCCGCCGTTAAGGTATGATTCTACCTTTACGCGAGCGGGGTCGATAGCGGTCTCTATCCACGGGCCCACAGGGCAGAATGTGTCGAACGATTTGGATCTCGTCCACTGGCTGTCCCTTGACTGCAGGTCCCTCGCGGTAACGTCGTTCAGGCATGTGTATCCGAGTATATATCCGGAAGCGGCGGCCTCATCGATATGGCGGCACTTATCCTTTATCACAATCGCAAGTTCGGCCTCGAAGTCGAGCCTCGTGACACCGCGCGGGTATACGATATCCTCACCGTCATATATGATAGATGACGGCGGCTTCATGAATATAAGCGGCTCCTCGGACGGGGCCTTCATCCCAAGCTCTTTTGCATGGTCCGCATAATTAGTGCCTACGCATACTATCTTTGACGGCCTGATGTTCCTGATATCAGATCTCATCTAATCCCCCATAGCTCCTTTGATGGCAGCCATAATGACCGCCAGCGCCGTATCGGTCCTCACGTTATCGGGGGCCTCATCCTTCCCGACACTGATCGCGCCGCCGATCGCCACCTTCACGGGAAAAGGCTTTGGAAAAATAGCGCCGCGCGGATATGCGTCAAAAGCTCCCGATATCCCGCATGGTATGACGGGAGCGCCCGTCGTAAGGGCCATGACCGCGATCCCTCTCTTGCCCGCTCCGAGCTTTCCGTCAGCGCTACGCGTCCCTTCGGGGAAGACCCCGACAACTCCCCCCTTTTCAAGCAGCGCCGTCGCCTTGCCTACGGAACCGTTCTCCCTGATCATTCCCGTAAGGACGAACAGCGGCTTGAGCCACCATACGTCATATACATCCTTCCTTGCGATCCAGCTTATCCTTCTCGGAGACGCAACCGTCAGCACGACAGGGTCCAGGTAACTGGAGTGGTTCGCGGCGATTATAGCGCTGCCGGCTTCAGGGATATTCTCGATACCTTTGACATTTAAACGGAAGAGGGCCTTACAGAGGAGCCATGCGGTCAGGCGAAGGACCTGGTATAACACAACCTTAATTAATTATGACCATCCTCTTCGCAAGGATGGAATTTATGTAACCGGATATCCTATTCTGGTCCTGCTTCTTCATCTTATTGAAAAATATACCTATGTTGCGGCAATTCAGGTCGGGCGAATTCTTCACCGGCTCAGAACGCACTACTACGCCGTCTATATGGACCGGATGCGCTTTTGATTTTTCTTCGGAAGGAAGCAAAAGGACGATCTTTACTTTCGATAATAGGGGGAAATAACCGTCTACCTGGCAGAACACTCCTGAGCAACTGATATTCTTCGTGACGCTTATAGCATCAAAACCCTCATCCTTAATCTTGAGGGGGATCTTCTCTTCTACGCGCGGTTGCCTTCTTCTCTCGATCTTTGGCCTTTGCATAAATTTATCTTTTATTTATTGCGCGGTTCCGTACTCTGGCCGATCTGTTGCTCGACCCATTCCTTATAAACGTGGTCGAGTATCCTGTTCCTGTCAAAAGGCGACATCTGCGTGAACTTGATCCCGGCGCTGGATTCGGTCTTTACTTCGGCCTTCTCCACCCAAACCAGATCGCCTTTCGCATACACCGGAGCGGCATCCTGCGGTATCCGCAGCTTTATCTCCAATTCCGTACCGGCTACCAGCCTGCTGTTCACCGAGATCTGCATCCCCTCACGGCTGAGATTCCGCGTCACAGATATCCCTTCAACAGGAGCGCCGTTCCCGGGAACCATGTACTCCACCTCAATGGCAACATCGAAACGCATAAATTTCCTTTTTTCGCTCATCCCCCACACCCCCTCTTTTGCGTTCCTAGCCTATAGCCTGTTCCCTCCTTGTTTTCAGTATCATTATCCGCCGACGCAAATCAAAAGTCAATTATATTATTTTCAGTACTCCAAAAGTTCCTCGATTATCCGCTTAAGCCGCGCCTTGTCTTCATCCGTGGTATTCGTGAACTCGATCCCGGTGTCGAACTGGCGTGATTTCTTCTTCAGGTACTCGCTGCGCCTGACGGACCACGACACCTTTCCCTCGCAATTTACCGGTATGGGGTCGTCAGGCAGAAAGAGTTCCACTTCGACTGGTGTATGTTTAAGAAGGGCCTTCTCAAGTATCAGGCAGGTGCCGCCTACGGAGATATTTTCGGTCTGGGTACGAAAGACAAGGCTGGTATCTTTCTTCTTGACGATAACGACGCATTCGAAAGAGACCCTGACCGATCTTCTGGTATCTATTCCGCTCCAACCCATTTTGTTTTACCTTTTTTACTATTATACCTTTTAATGTAAACTTTACAATACTATTTTTATTTTGACAAGCCGTCAACGCGATGCTAAAATGTTACCGAAAATCACGGTAATCCCGACACGCGGAGGTCCTTTCAATTGTACGAGATTTTTTACGGGCTTAAAGAAAGACCTTTCAACGTCACCGCAGACCCGAATTTCCTTTTTTTCAGCAAAAAACACCGCGAGGCTTTCGACCACCTGATATACGGTATCAAGGAAAGGCGCGGTTTTTTGGAGATAACCGGCGAGATAGGCACCGGAAAGACTACTCTATGCCGCGCCTTGATCGGCCAGCTTGACCAGAAGACAAAGACTGCCTTCATACTCAACTCCAACCTGCCGGAAACCCAGCTGCTTTTCGCTATAGTCACGGATTTCGGGCTTACCGTGAAGCCCAGGACCAAGATCAGCCTGCTGACCGAGCTTAACAAGTTCCTCATAGAACAGCTTAAAGCCGGCTCAAACGTGGTACTTATAATAGACGAGGCGCAGAACCTTAAATCCGCCCAGCTGGAACAGATAAGGATGCTCTCGAACCTCGAGACCGACAAGGATAAATTAATACAGATAGTTCTGGTAGGACAGCCGGAGCTGAGGGAAAAACTGAATTCTCCCGAACTTGAGCAGCTCAGGCAGAGGATCTCGGTAAGATACCATATATTACCTCTGGATAAAGCCGAGATAAGCGATTATATAATGCACAGGCTGCGTGTTGCCGGGTCCGGCGATTCGGTAAAATTCGGGCCGGATGCAATAAGCGAGATATACGAATACTCCGGAGGCGTGCCGAGGTTGATAAATCTTGTATGCGACCGGGCCCTGCTGCTGGGGTTCACGATGGAACAAAGGGAGATCACTCTGGACATGATAAAGAGATCGGTTGAAGAGATCGAGGGTTACGTAAAAATATGAGCATAATAATGGAAGCCCTGAGAAAAGCATCTGACAGGCCGGGGGCCGTAAGGGCGCCGGCGGTGCCGGAAGTCAGCGAGATACCCGTTCCGGAAGTGCATGACTTCAAGTTCTCCAAGTCGTTTGTCATGATGGCATTCTCGGTCCTGATAATCGCCGCGGTCGCCTATTTTACCGGGGTGTCGAAACAGGGTCCCGCCGTGAAGGCAGGGAACACGGCGCCTGCGACGGCATATGCCGGCGCGGATAAGGTCGCCGAAGGTTACACTCCCTCCCCTTCGCCCGTTGAAACAGTACAGGAAGCGACGCCTATCAGCGACATGATGAATAAACTGTCGAACCCGCGGTTGACGCTAAACGGCATAGTATACGGCATCGGCAAGCCGGCCGCTATCATCGAAAACAAGATCGTCGAGGAAGGCGGTTCGATCAGGGGCATGAAGGTCGTCAAGATATTCAGCGATAAGGTCGAGATGCTGGACCAGGGAACGGGGAAATCTTTTGTGTTAAGGGTTGACTAGGGTTTCTTGCGGGTAGCCTTCTTGGAAGGCTTTTTTGCGGATGAAGGCGCGGCGGTTTTTGCAGCGGTGGTTTCCTTCCCGGGAGTTTCAAGCACGCTCTTTATTGATTCCGCGGAACCGTCCTTATGCCCGACCTTTGAGACAAGGAACCTGGCCGTGAACACTACGCCTGCCGCAACGGCGAAAAGCACCACAATAGAACCTATTATTACCAGTTGTTTCGTCTTAAGCAAGGGCGGCCTGAACCATATCTCCGGCTTGTCGAGGGATTCCTTCTCCTTCTTGAGCCTGTTCACTTCCCCCTGAAGCTTCTTAAATTCCGTTTTCAACCCGTCCAGCTCGGCGCCTAATTCCTTCTTGGCCTTGATATCGACCTTCTCCTGGATGGGGCTCTCTTTGGCTTCCTTTACGATGAACGAGGAATCCATGACCTCAACCCTGCACTCGGGCTTAAGATAGTCCCCGTACAACTGCTTCTGGATATCTTTTTCCGAAAGGTTCTTGAGGTTTTTTTCCTTATCCTGCTTATTCCCGAACAAAAAAGCTCCTTATAAGGTCAGAGAAAACCTGATTATATCGACATCGCCTAACACTATCTTTTCTTTCTCCGTAAAGCCCCTGCTCCTGCACAGGTCCATGGCGCTCTTCATCGCCGTTGCCGCGTGGAATACGACTTCATGGTACCCGTTCCTCCTGCAAAAATCTATGGCCCGGTCGAGCAGCAGGCCGCCATACCCGTTCTTCCGCAGCGATTTGGCCACAAACAGCCTGCGTATTATCGCGGTCTTCTTCGATTCTTCCTTTACGCCCGCAGTGCCGCCGACCATCTTATTATCGTCGAGGACAAAAAACGCCTCTCTCTTGCCGCCGTAAACTTTTTCTATCGCATCCAGGTCGCAATACTGGTAGGCTTTATCGCCGAAATCAAATTCCAGGTTGAGAATATCCGATATGAGCTTCTTTACCTGTACGTTATCTTTTGCTTTATAAGATCTTATCTCCATGAAATGATTTTACTTCCCCCCGACGGTTTTGTCAAGCAACCCTTCGCCAGACAGGGCGTCATAGGCGGCATCCTGTTCCGCCGATTTTTTGTTCTTGCCTTCGCCCCTGCCTCTTACGTCCCCCCCGAACGAGACCGCCACCTCAAAATGCTTCAGGTGGTCGGGGCCCTCCTCAAATACCACCGAATATCTCGGGGTCGTCTTATACATCTTTGATGTATACTCCTGGAGAATGGACTTATAATCTTTCTGCGCGCCGCCGAGCTTAACCTTCCTTATCTCCGCCTTGAACTGGAATGCTATAAAATCCTCGGCCTTCCTGAACCCGCCGTCCATGTATATGGCTCCTATCAGGGCCTCGTAAGAGCAGACCAGGTTCCTTGATTGTCCGGAGCCTCCGCTTGCCGCCTCGCCTTTGCCGAATAGCACGTACTTCCCGATATCAAGCCTTCTCGCGAGGGACTCCAGCGTCTGCCGGTTCACGAGCAGCGACCTTATCCTCGTCATCTCCCCCTCAAGGCAGTCCGGGAATTTCCTGTAAACGTAGTCGCTTATAGCCAGGCCCAATACCGCGTCACCGAGGAACTCAAGCCTTTCGTTGTCTATTATCCTGCCCTTAAGGTGTTCATAGGCATAGGACCTGTGGGTCAGCGCCTGGTCAAGCAGCCGCTTGCTCCTGAAAG
>JAQUSA010000051.1 GCA_028715315.1 Candidatus Omnitrophota bacterium
ACCTGCCTGTTTGACGGGTCGATGAACAGGCTCACGACCGTGCCCTGGTCCTGCAGTTTAGCCGCGACCGACTTTATCTGTTTCCCGTATTTGACGCAATCGAGGCCGCCCTCCGTCGTGAGCTCCTGCCGCCTCTCGGGCACGAGCGTCGCCTGGTCAGGGACCAGGTCAAGCGCGACCGCGACGATATCTTTCGCGACGGACATCTCCATGTTCAGGCGGGTGCGGACCGTCTTCCTTAACAGGTAGAGGTCGCTGTCCTGCATATGGCGCCTGTCTTCCCTGAGGTGCGCGACGATCGAATCGCATCCGGCGGCTTCGCAGGCGCGGGCGGCCAGGACAGGGTCGGGCTCAACGCCCCCCCTTGCCTGCCTCAGAGTAGCGATATGGTCGATGTTAACGCCTAATATGGGCATATATTTGGTTATCTCTGGAGTGTCTCTGCGGGGATCTGCCGGTTGTAGGACCCCTGCGGGGCGTAACCCGGAATGTTATCTAGGTCCTCGCGCGCGTAGGCCCAGACTATTATCGCGAGCACAAACGCGATTATCTTAAGCCAGAAGTCCTTTGAGAACCAGTCCATCGTCATTTCTTCCTGAAAAAGTGGTTCATGGTCAGTTTCACGTGAGGCTTCTTTTCTTTCTTAGGCCTGTAAAGGAGCGCGCGCAGGTGGTTTATAAGCCTTTCCCTGTCCAGGTCGCGCGTAAGCTTGCCCGCATTCGCGACGGATATTACGCCCGTCTCTTCCGATACCACGACGCATACGGAATCGGTCTCCTCGGAAAGGCCTATCGCCGACCTGTGCCTCGTTCCGAGCAATTTGCTGATATCCGGGCTCTGCGACAGCGGGAACAGGCAGCCCGCCGCGATTATCCTGTCGCCGTGGATCACAACACCCCCGTCATGGAGCGGGGTGTTCGGCATGAATATCGTGTTCAATAATTCGCTCGTTATGCTGCTGTCGAGCGGCACGCCGCTCTCGGTATACGGCTCAAGCGAAACCTCCCTCTCGATCGCGATTATCGCGCCTATCTTCTTGCGCGCGAGTATCGAGACGGATTTCGCGACCTCGTCTATAGTCCTCTCTTCGGTCAATATGTTCCCGAAGACCTTCTCCCTGCCTATCCTCGCGAGGCCGCTCCTGAGCTCCGGCTGGAATACTATCAGGAACGCGATGACCGAAAGCGCGAAGAGCTTCGTGAATATCCAGTTTATGACGTCGAACCTCAACTGCTGGGTAAGCAGAAATATGACCGCGATGATTATGATGCCGCGCAGGACCTGGACCGCGCGCGTACCTTTTATGAATGCGAGGAGCTTATATATTACGAACCAGATGATGCCTATCTCGATGATGGGTTTCCACACCACGACGATAAGCTGCATCGGTGTCTGCGCCTGCCGGAAATCGAATAATAGGTCAACCATTGATTATGGCTTCCGTGAGTTGCGCTACCTGCTTCATCTGTTTCACGTCATGCACCCTGACGATATCGGCTCCGTTCTGTATGGACAACGCGACCGAAGCCGCCGTGCCGAACTGCCTCTCGTCCTCCTGCGCGCCCGTGATCCTGCCTATGAACGACTTGCGCGAAGGCCCCGCCATTACCGGGTAACCAAGGGACTTGAACTCCCTGAGGTTCTTCAATATATTTAAATTATGCGCGACCGTCTTGCCGAACCCTATCCCGGGATCCACTATAATACTTTCATCCTTTATTCCCGCGGCTTTAGCGGCAGCTACGCTCTTCCTGAGGCCGCAGCATATCTCGCCTATAAGGTCCTTGTATACCGGGTCCTTCTGCATAGACATCGGCGTGCCCTTGATATGCATCAGCACTACCGCCGCCTTATGCTCCTTCACGAACTTCGCTATCTTACGGTCCCTGTTCAGGCCGGTTATATCATTTATCATCGACGCCCCGGCGTCGAGCGCCATGCGCGCCACTTCTGATTTGGTCGTATCCACGGATATCGGCACCTTGATCCGTTTCGCCAGCTCTTTTACCACCGGTATTACACGCCTGCATTCTTCCTTAGCGTGTATCGCCCTCGCGCCGGGCCTGGTAGATTCCCCGCCGATATCTATGATGTCCGCGCCCTGGGATTGCATCTTGAATGCCCGGGCGACGGCGTATTCCCTGTCAAAATACATTCCGCCGTCAGAGAACGAATCCGGCGTCACGTTCAACACTCCCATTATATGCGCGCGTTTGCCGAGATTCAATTTATATTTGCCGGCCCGCAGCACGAAATCCCTTCCCGCGTAGCCGGCCTCGAGCGAGGTTATCATCCCGCCCAGCGACGCGAGGCCGAACGGCTGTTTCTGCAGTTTCACGCAGAGGCGCCCTATCTGGGCGGCCGTGCCTATGATCAGCCCTTCGGTATTCTTCCTTCTTTTGACGAACGCATCCCAGGCAACGGCGCAGTCGCCGCCGGCCGAGAGCATCTCCTGCTTGATGATATTCAGCGCGTCCGAGCTTATCCCGCAGACCTTTATGACGCGCAGCACCGACTTCGGCGCCATTATCTCTATACCGCCCTTATGGACGCCCAGCGCGCGCAGCTCGCGGGCCGCTTCTTCCATGCCCCTGATATCGAGGACGCGGAGTTCCATCATTTTATCCCGAGGAGCTCTTTGATCTCCTTGGCGTCGAGGACTTCCTTCTCGAGGAGCTTCTCCGCGAGGGCCTTCAGCTTGTCCCTGTTATCAAGCAGCGCCTGTCTCGCGCGGTTATAGCATTCATCCACGATGCGCTTCTCCTCCTCGTCTATAAGCAGGGCCGTCTGGTCGCTGTAATTCTTCTCCTCGTAGAGGTCCCTCCCGAGGAATATCTGTTCCGGCCGCCTTCCGAAGGCCATGTTCCCGAGCTTGTCGCTCATCCCGAACTCGGTCACCATGCGGCGCGCCATCTCCGTCGCAACCTTGATGTCGTTGCGCGCGCCGGTCGTGACATCGCCGAAGGTTATCTCTTCCGACGCCCTTCCGCCCATCGCCATCGTTATCTCGGCGAGCAGCTCCATCTTAGATTTATAATACTTATCTTCCGTGGGGGCCGTCAGCGTATATCCTCCCGCAATGCCCCTCGGCAGTATCGTCACTTTATGGAGCGGCTCGACCTTGGGTATTAACAGCGAGAGCAGCGCGTGGCCGGCTTCATGGTAGGCCGTGATCTCCTTCTCGAGCGCGCTGATAATGCGGCTCTTCCTCGCGGGCCCGGCTATGACCCTCTCTATCGATTCCCCGAGTTCGTCCATCGTCACGGAATCCTTGCTCCTGCGCGACGCGAGCAATGCGCCTTCGTTGACAAGGTTGGCGAGGTCCGCGCCCGAGAAACCTACGGTCCTCTGCGCGATCACCTTCATGTCGACTTCCGGCGCGAGCTTTATGTTCTTCGCGTGGACTTTCAATATGGCTTCCCTGCCGACGATATCCGGCTCGGTTATATATACGACCCTGTCGAACCTTCCCGGGCGGAGCAGGGCCCTGTCGAGGACATCCGGCCTGTTCGTCGCGGCGATCACGATGACGCCTTCCTGCGTGCCGAAGCCGTCCATCTCGACGAGCAGCGCGTTCAATGTCTGCTCGCGCTCGTCGTTGCCGCCGCCGACGCCCGCGAAACGCTGGCGTCCGACCGCGTCTATCTCATCTACGAAAATTATGCACCCCTTGCCGCCTATCTTCGCGGCGCGCTTCGCTTCCTCAAAGAGGTCGCGCACCCTCGATGCGCCGACTCCGACGAACATCTCCACAAAATCGGAACCGCTTATCGAGAAGAACGGGACGCCTGCCTCCCCCGCTACCGCTTTCGCGAGCAGGGTCTTGCCGGTGCCGGGCGGCCCTATCAGAAGGACGCCCTTCGGTATCTTTCCCCCGAGGCGCGTGAACTTGCGCGGGTCCTTCAAAAACTCGATTATCTCCTGGAGCTCTTCCTTCGCCTCATCTACGCCCGCAACGTCATTGAATGTTATCTTGACCTGTCCTCCCATGAACTGGCGCGCGCGGCTCTTGCCGAACGACATTATCCTTCCGCCGCCTGCCTGGGCGCTGCGCGAGAGCAGGTACCAGAAGAGCATCAGCACGATCAACGGGAATAACACGGGCCAGAAGAAATTCGAGAAGAACGGGTTGGCGATATTCACCCTGAAATCCTTGACGTTATCGCGCATGAGCTTCGTGAGCTCGGGGTCGAACTCGGTTATATACACCTTGTAGAGCATCCCGTCCTTAAGCTTGCCCTGGACGGTATAGTCCTTCTTCACCGCGGTCTCGACCTGTTTTCCGGACACGAAATTCGTGAACTCTGAAAGGCTTATCTCTTTGGGTTGCTGCAGGCTCAGGGGCTCGTTCTTCAGGACGCCCGAGAAATAAAAGAATATCGTGAACAATATGACCGCCACGACGACGCGCTGCATCACCGTGGGCATCTGGTTATTTGATTTTTTCCTCTTATTTCCGTTTGCCATTTGTTTTCCTTTTGGGGATTTGATTATAACAGAAAGGCGCGGGACAAGGCAAGAAAATTAGGCCTTCCTGTACGAGACCTTAAGTATACGTTTCGTGCCCGGCAATATCCTGACCTCGTCGGAAAGGCGCATGCCGCATACCCATATTATATCCTTTCCGCATACAAGAAGCGGCACTGAGGCCCTTTCCGCCCTCGGAACTTTGCGGTCCGTGAAAAAATCCTGCAGCTTCTTCCATTTTGACATTCCGAGCGGCCTGAACCTGTCGCCCTTCTCCCAGGTCCTTATATGAAGCGGGCCCTTTATGCTGTCAAGGTCAAGATACTCGGCGGCCTTCGACCTTCCGGATCCCGCGGGCGCGCCGCGCGACTTTACGCGTTTCGCCTCAAACCTCAATTTCAGCTCCGGGACAACGGCCGAACCGGGGACCGGAAGCTCCCTGGATACGCGCGGGGCGGTTTGTTCCCGCCCGGCCATCGAGAATACGAGCGTATTACCGGACTTGGTAACCCTCGCCCTGCCCGGCAGGTCGATAGCGCCTTTTGCCGCCGCCATCAGGGCCTCGATATCCTCGATGTGCGAGTGATCTATGTCGCGCAGGCTGCCCCTTGCCGACTCAATGGCCTTGCGCAGGATCCCGCGGCGCAGCCCCGCCGGCATCCTCTTTAACTTTTTTATATCTACGGTGACCGAGCCGCCCTTCGATCCCGCGCATTTACCGAACGACTTCCCGACCGCGCCGGAGAGGACCTCGTAATCGTAGCTGAAGTTCTGCGCGCTGCGCGCGAGCGCCTCTTTTATGTTCGGGTTATACTTCTCGAGCAGGACCATCAGTTCGTGGCGTATCCTGTTCCTCAGGAATTTCTGCATGAGGTTCGTGGCGTCCCGGCGCGCGGTTATCTTCATTCCGGCAAGATAGGACTCGACGTCCTTTCTCCATGATTCTATCAGCGGCCTGATTATGAACGTCCCGTCCAGCCGCCTCTTGGGGGGAATGCCGCGCAGCCCTCCGAGGCCCGAGCCGCGGATCAGCCTCATCAATACCGTCTCCGCCTGGTCATCCAGCGTGTGGCCTAGCGCTATCTTTTTCGCGCCCGTGTCCCTGGCCGCCTTAAGCAGGAATTCATACCTTTTCTCGCGCGCCGCCTCCTCGAGCGAAAGGCCCGATTCCTTCGCGTAGGCCGGGACATCTATCCGCTCAAATATAAGGGGCAGCTGAAGTTTCCGGGCAAGCCTTATCACGTATTCGCGGTCTTTGAGGGTATCCCCGGGAGCCCGGAACATGTGGTCCAGGTGCGCGACATGGAGCTTCAACCCGTAATCGGACTTCAGCCCGTCCAACGCGAAAAGCAGCGCGGTCGAATCCGGGCCTCCCGAAACGGAGACTACAACCGTGTCTCCCCTGTCGAGAAGGCCGTGCCTCTTTACCGTATCCTTAACGCTGCTTATAAACATCCGTCACTCGTATACGACTTCGTCCAGGTAAAATGTGCAGCCTTTAGGATTGAGCTTTCCGTCCGCGGTCCAGCAGAACCCGCCCGCGATGTTAGACAGGTCCCTGCCCGTAAGGTCGATCGAATACTGCTTCCACTGCGACCCGAGCTTCAGCGCGTTCAGTTCCTTCGTCACGGAATCCTTGAATTCGCCCTTAACCCCGCCTATCTTGATGCTGACGACTTCCCCGCCGTCCTCGCCGCGTATCCAGAACGAGATCCTCTTGTGCCCGGTAAGGTCCATGCCTTTCTTGCCGCCCCAGTTGTTCTCCGGGTAAAGCCAGTAGACGCCGGCCCATCCTGCCTGGCCGCCCTTGGAATTGTCATAGATCCATTTCATGCACATTTTCCCCGTCTTCGGTTTATCGGGGCATTTGGGGTCCGCCTTTATGCAGCTAACGTCGCCCATCCATCCGCTCGGTGAGAAGACGCCTTTTCCCTCCTCGTAGACCGCCACCTTGGCCACGGACCTTGTGCCGCCGGAAGGGATAGTCCTCTTCAATACCTGCGCGTGCGCGGAAGAGACCACGGTGAACGCCAACAGGGTGAGCAATAACTTTTTCACGGGTATACCTCCTTGTTTTGGGCCATCTATGAATTTGGTGGCGGCGATCCGAATTGAACGGATGACATAGCGGGTATGAGCCGCTCGCTCTAACCATCTGAGCTACGCCGCCATCATAATTTGTGCGGGATTAGGGAGATTATATTATCACAAAATCCTCAGTTTGGCAACAAGTCGCAGAAATAGTACCGGTTGTCCCTGAGGACGGTCTCGCCCCTCGAGAACGCCACCTTTTCGCGGAATATCGGCCCATCGTAGACAAACGAGTGGAACTCGCCGTTCTCTCCGCACGGGTCGACGCCGGCCGGAAGGTCCGCAAGGAAGCTGCTGTCGTATTCCCTGCCGATAAAACCCTTATCCAGGAGCGTCGAATCGACGCATACTATCACAGCCTTGAATCCGAGCCCGATGAACCTGCGGGCCAACTCATCGCTGCCGCGTTTCCACAGCGGGTATACGCCTTCCATGCCTATGCGCGCGAGCTTGTCGTCCTTGTATTTTTTTACATCTTCGAGGGCTATATCGCCCGCGGCC
>JAQUSA010000052.1 GCA_028715315.1 Candidatus Omnitrophota bacterium
GTCTCCGTGAACGCGCTGAAACGCGCGGTGACCGTAGATTGCGGGGACGGCAAGTACACCGAGATCGCGTGCAGCTGCCCGCAGGGATGCAAGCTGCACATCCGTAAAAAATGAGCAAATTTTACCTTACTACATCGATATATTACGTCAACGCGAAGCCGCACGTGGGCCACTGCTATGAGTCCACCGTCGCGGACGCGCTCGCCCGCTATCATCGCCTGAAAGGCGACGAGGTCTATTTCCTCACCGGCACGGACGAACACGGCCAGAAGGTCGCGAAGGCAGCGGCCGAGGCGGGCGTCTCCACGCAGGAGTTCGTGGACTCCGTGGTCAAACCCTCCATCGACCTTTGGAAGACGATATCCATATCATACGACGATTTCATCCGCACGACGCAGGAACGCCATATCAAGGTGGTGCAGGCGGTCTTCACGAAATTGCACGAGAAGGGCGAACTCTTTGAGGCCGAATACAAGGGTTGGTACTGCGCGTCATGCGAGGCGTTCTGGCCCGAGAGCCAGCTTGAGGATGGCAACTGCCCCGACTGCAAGCGGCCTGTCGAGCAGATAACCGAGACGAACTGGTTCTTCAGGATGTCGAAATACCGCGACTGGCTGGCCGGGTATATAAAAGAACACAAGGATTTCATAAGGCCTGAATCGAGGAAGAACGAGATATTGAGTTTTCTCGAGCAGCCGCTGCAGGACCTGTGCATATCGCGCCCGAAGAACAGGCTCGAGTGGGGGGTCGAAATACCTTTCGCGAAAGACCATGTCTCGTATGTCTGGTTCGACGCGCTGATCAATTATATTTCGGCGCTGGGTTATGCGGGTGACGACGCTAAATTCAAGAAATACTGGCCTGCCGACGTGCAGATAGTCGGCAAGGACATAATACGTTTCCATACGGTCTTCTGGCCGATAATACTCCACACGCTCGGCATTGAGCCGCCGAAGACGGTCTTTGCGCACGGCCACTGGCTCGACGCGAAAGGCAGGAAGATGTCGAAGTCCGTCGGCAATGTCGTCGACCCCGTCGAGATGATAAGCAAATACGGGCCGGACCCGCTCAGGTACTTCCTGCTCAGCGAGATACCGTACGGTAATGACGGGCTCTTCTCGGAAGCGGCGCTGGTCAGCCGCCTGAACACGGACCTCGCCAACGATATCGGCAACCTGCTGAACAGGACGCTGACGATGATAGAGAAGTATTACGGCGGCAAGGTACCTGCGCCTGCCAACACGCAAGACCCCGGGGACGCGGAACTGAAGCAGATGGCCGCCGGGCTGGCCGCAAAAATGGGCGCGGCTATGGCGGATCTCGATTTCCCGAGAGCGCTCGCGGCAATATGGGAGCTGATAAACAAGGCGAACAAATATATAGAAGTGCAGGCGCCGTGGTCCCTGGACAAGCAGGGGAAGAAGGACCGGCTGTCCGATGTGATGTATAACCTCGCGGAAGTCCTGCGCATAACCGCGATCGCGGTATCGCCGTTCATCCCGGCGTCCGCGCAGAAGATGTGGGAGCAGTCCGGGATGACGGAACCCCTTTCCAAAATGCGCGTAACGGATATCGAAAAATGGGGCCTCGTTGCGCCCGGCACACAGGTAAAAAAGGGCGCCGCTTTATTCCCGCGCATAGATACCAAGGCAAAATGACCAAGCTTGTCGATACGCACTGCCACCTGGATTTCCCCGAGTTCGATGCAGACAGGGACGATGTGATAAAGAGGGCCGGGGAAGCGGGGATCGGAAATATCATCAATGTCGCGAGCAGCCTCGAGGGCTCGCGCAGGTCCGCCGCGCTCGCCGAAAAGTACGATTGTGTCTACGCCTCCGTAGGGATCCATCCGCACGACGCTAAAGAGCTCACCCCCGGCGCGTTATCCGAAATAAAGGAACTCGCGAAGCGCGATAAGGTCGTCGCGATAGGCGAGGTCGGGCTAGACTATTACAGGAACCTCTCTCCGGCAGATTTACAGCAGAAAGCGTTCAGGACGTTCCTTTCGCTCGCGAAGGAGACCGGCCTGCCGCTTATCATCCATTGCCGCGAGGCGCGCGAAGACATGCTGAAGATACTGAAGCAGGAGATGGGAACCTCCGGCGTAAAAGGCGTGATACATTGTTTCCCCGCCGACACGGAGCTGCTTAACAGCGCTCTCGACCTCGGCATGCACGTCTCGTTCACCTGCAATATCACCTTCAAGAATGCCTCGGCCCTGAGGAGCCTAGTCAAGGACCTCGTGCCGATGGACAGGATGCTTGTCGAGACGGACGCGCCGTATCTCGCGCCGGAAGGCATGCGCGGAAAGCGCAACGAGCCGGCATTCATGCTTAAGGCGGTCGAAGAGATCGCGAGACTAAAAAATCTCAGGCCGGAAGATGTCGCCCGCGCCACGACGCTCAACTGCGCGAACCTGTTCGGCTGCGGAGCTCCCGCGCCCGCGCCGGCGGTCGTATACCCGATAAGGAATTCCTTATACATAAACCTCACTAACAGGTGCTCGAGCAATTGCGAATTCTGCGTCACGAAATCCACCGACTTCGTGATGGGGCATAACCTACGCCTTAAAGGGGAGCCGTCCGCAAAGGAAGTGTTAGACGCCGTCGGCGACCCCAAGAAATATGACGAGATAGTCTTCTGCGGTTACGGCGAACCGACGCTGCGCCTTGACTGCCTGATAGAGACGGCCAAAGCGTTGAAAAAGCAGGGTGCCAGGCTGCGCCTTACGACCAACGGGCACGGCAACCTGATAAATAAACATCGCATAGTCGACGACCTTGCCGGCCTTATCGACCGCGTCAGCGTGAGCCTCAACGCTCCCGACAGGGAGACTTACGACAGGATCTGCAAGCCCGCTTTCGGGCCGGGCACCTACGATGAGGTAAAGAAGTTCATTGTTGAATGCAGGGAGAAGCTTCCCGAGGTGGAGGTTACGTGCGTGGATTATAAGGGCGTGGATATGGGGGCATGCGAAAGGACGGCGACGCAGGAGCTCAAGGTCAGGTTCAGGCCAAGGAGGCACAATGTCGTCGGCTGAAGGTTTCGCGGATTTCATCAGGCGGAACAGGATATATATCCTGATGCTCGTGCTGATAGCCTCGTTCGAGGTCATCTTCGCGCTTTATCCCGTAAAGCATGACAAGCCGGCCGAAGAGGACAAGAAAGCCGGCCGCATGCTGACGTCCGAGGAGATATCCGCGCAGGAAACGAGGATAAAGGAGCTGCTCTCGAATAACAGGCCGCTCGCTTTCACGCTTTCCGCCAGCACGTTCGCCTGTTCGGCCGCGCTGATGGTCGGGCTCGTCCTGCTCGTGAAACGCCTTACGCGAAAACTTAACGGTTTCGACATGATGCCGGGGATAGGCTCCACGCCGGACGTGAAGTGGGGAATAATTGACATATTCAGGATTATCATCGTGTTCTATTTCCTCGGGTATCTCCTGCAGGGGATAGAGCTTGCAGGCGCCGGGTTCGCGGGGGTAAAGGATGTCGACGAGAAGCTCTTCACCGTCATCAACGCGACGCTGATGGATATCACGGGGCTCCTGATAGTCCTGTATTTCGTCCTGCGCAAGTTCAAGGGCGGGTACGGGGACCTCGGGCTGTCCGCGAAGAATATTTTCAGGGATATCAAGATAGGCCTCGGCGGTTACCTGATGCTCATACCCTTACTGGCCGTCATAATGATATTTGTGCTGCTGGCGCTCAGGATATTCAATTACGAGCCGAATGAGACGAAAGCGCTCGAGATACTTTACGAGATGAACAGGCCGAAGCTGCTCCTGGTGCTCACGGGCCTCGTGACCCTGCTCGGCCCGGTAATGGAAGAACTTTTTTTCAGGGGGTTCGCTTACCCGGCGGTCAAGAAGAGGATAGGCGCGCGCAACGCGATAATACTCGTCTCCCTGGTATTCTCCATGCTGCACCTTAACATAGTGTCGTTCTTCCCGATACTCGCGCTGGGCATACTGCTCGCATACCTTTATGAGAAGACAGGCTCTTTAATCCCGTGTATTGCGGTCCATGTGGTGCATAATACGGCCGTCGTGTTTTTCGTGTTCCTTTACAAGATGATCGCGCTTCCCAGATAGGGCCTGATATGCCTTCAAGAGTCTCGATAACCAGGGCGTCCTCTTATGATGCGGCCGAGGTATATTCCGCTGTGAAAAAATCGGTGGATTTCATCGGCGGCATGGCGGCTTTCGTCAGGAAGGGCGAGAACATATTGTTGAAGCCCAACCTGCTTTCCGCCAGGCCTCCAGAATCGGGCGTGTGTACGCATCCCGAGGTGGTGCGCGCGGTCGCCCGGCTCGCGAAGGGGGAAGGGGCCCGGATATTCCTGGGCGATTCTCCCGGAGGGCTCGGATACAAAAGCGCCGGCTCTACCTACGAAGCCTCGGGAATGAAAAAGGTCTGCGAAGAAGAGGGCATCACGCTTGTCGATTTCGACTCGGCGCGCAATATCGACGGGATGCCAATAGCGGCCTGGGCGAAGGATGTTGACGGGATAATAACGGTCCCGAAGATGAAGACGCACGGCCTTATGACGCTTACCGGCGCGGTGAAGAATTCCTACGGGCTCGCGGTCGGCCACTTCAAGGCGGCCTGCCACCTGAAGGCGCCGATGCCCGAGGATTTCGCCAAGAGGGTGGTCGATGTCTTCGAGACGGCCGTGCCGCGGCTTGCGGTGATGGACGGGATAGTCGCGATGGAAGGCGACGGCCCCGCCGCCGGAAAGCTGCGCAATGCCGGGCTTATCATCGCGGGCCACGATTGTGTCGCGTGCGACGCCGTATTCGCTGGGATCGCGGGGCTCGACCCGCTGAAGGTCTATATCATCGCCGAGGCGTACAAACGCAGGCTCGGGGAAGCGGACCTTTCGAAGATCGAGGTCCTCGGCGAGAGCATCAGTGACGCGAAGCTCGCGAATTTCAAATTGCCGCGCGCTTCGGCGGTCATGAAGGTGCCGAAGCCGATCCTGAAGGTCCTGGCAAAAGCGATAAGGTTTTTGCCGCGGATAAATGATAAAATATGTCGAAGGTGCCGGATATGCGAGAAGAGCTGCCCGGCAGAATGCATAACGATAAACGAAAAGGGATCCGGCATAGATTATGACAGCTGCATCAAATGTTTTTGCTGCCACGAACTGTGCCCGTACGGCGCGATATCGATAAAGCGCAGCCTGCTGGCTAAGATCATAAGGTAAATAAAATGTCCATCCAGACAATCAAGTGGCACGGGAATTCAGTAAAGATCATCGACCAGACGCTGCTCCCCGGCAAGGTCGTCTACCTGGAATTCCGCGACGTTAAAAGCTTCTGGCAAGCGATAAAGAAGCTGCAGGTCCGCGGCGCGCCGGCGCTCGGCGTAGCGGCGGCATACGGGGCATATCTCGGCATTAAAGGTTCGCGCGCGAAAGACCATAAGGCGTTCATGCGCGAGCTCGACGGCATGATAAGATTCATCGGTTCGGCCCGCCCGACGGCGGTGAACCTCTTCTGGGGGCTGGCCAGGATGAAGGCCGCCGCCGGGAGGAACAAGGACAAGCCGATCCCCCGGATAAAGGAAGCCCTGTTGGGCGAAGCGCACAAAATTTACGAAGAGGACAGGGCGATATGCAGGAAGATGGCCGACCATGGCGCGCGGCTTATAAAGAACGGAGATGTGATATTGACGCACTGCAACGCGGGTGCGCTCGCGACGGCTGATTACGGGACCGCGCTGGGCGTGATGTACCGCGCCAAGGAGAAAGGGAAAAAATTCAGGGTTTACGCCGACGAGACGAGGCCGCTGCTCCAGGGCGCGCGCCTTACCGCGTGGGAACTTATGCATGAGGGCATTGACGTGACGCTGATCTGCGATAACATGGCCGCGCATGTGATGGGCCTCGGGAAGGTAACAAAGGTCATCGTGGGCGCCGACAGGATAACGCGCAACGGCGACACGGCGAACAAGATAGGCACATACGGCGTCGCGGTCCTCGCGAAATACCACAGGATACCCTTTTACGTGGTAGCGCCGGTATCGACGATAGATTTCAATATGGCCCGGGGCGGCAGCATACCTATCGAAGAGCGGCATGGCGGGGAGATAACGACGATACGCGGGAATATGATCGCCCCGAAAGGCGTAAAGACGTATTGCCCTGCTTTCGATGTGACGCCGGCGGGGCTTATAACCGCGATAGTGACGGAAAAGGGAGTGTTCAAGCCCGGTGAAATTAAAAAGATTAGGTGAGACAGGCCTTATAGAGCGGCTCGCGAAATACGCTAAGGGTATCGGCGACGACTGCGCCGTGATCCGCTTATCGAAGAAGAAGAGCCTGCTGGTCACCATCGATATGCTACTCGAGGGCGCGGACTTCAGGTTGAAAGAGGCCTCGCCTTACCAGATAGGGTGGAAGTCGCTCGCCTGCGGCCTCAGCGATATCGCCGCGATGGGCGGCACCGCGAAATATGCCGTTGTCTCGCTCGGCCTCCCGGAAAAGCTGACAGTCGAATTCGTAGACGAGATGTACCGCGGCATCAGGGCCCTCGCGAAAAAATTCAACGTGGATATAGTCGGCGGGGACACGAACTCTTCCGCGAAACTTATCGTCGACGTCGCTGTCATCGGGTTCACGGGGCAGACCCCGCCGGTGGCAAGGAGCGGGGCGAAGAAGGGCGACATAATCTGCGTTACGGGCTCTCTCGGAGGCTCGTATAAGAGCAAGCGCCACCTGGCATTCATGCCGAGGCTGGCCGAGTCGCGCTGCCTCGTGAAAGGCTTCAGGATAAACTCGATGATAGACATCTCGGACGGGCTTTCGACAGACCTGAACCATATAGCGAAAGCGAGCGGCGTTGGCGCGTGCATATACGAGGAGCTTATTCCCGTATCGAAGGATGCGAGCGGCGTTGCCGCTGCGCTAAATGAGGGAGAGGATTTCGAGCTGTTGTTCACTATGCCGCTTGGCGAAGCGCGCCGCCTCGCGAGACGGACTCTCGAGGTCAGCGGCGTAAAGATAACGCAGATAGGCGAGGTCCTCGATAAGAAGATAG
>JAQUSA010000002.1 GCA_028715315.1 Candidatus Omnitrophota bacterium
ACAAGTTCCCGCTCCAGCAGATCGAGCAGATGACGAAGTCGAACCGCAAGATAGGCCTCGGCGTGATGGGTTTCGCCGAGATGCTCATAAAGCTCGGAGTGCCCTATAATTCCGACGAGGCGATAGAGCTCGCCGAAAAGGTCATGTCGTTCATACAGGAGGAATCGAGGAGGGAGTCTCACGCGCTGGCTTTGAGGCGCGGGACCTTCCCGAATTTCCAGAACTCGATATATTCCGACGGACCGAGCATGAGGAACGCGACGCTCACAACGATCGCGCCGACCGGGACGCTCTCGATACTGGCCGACACCTCGAGCGGCATCGAGCCCATATTCGCGATATCGTATTACCGCGAGGTCATGGATAAGACGAAGCTTGTCGAGACGAACAGGCTCTTCGAGGAGACCGCCAGGGCGCGCGGGTTCTATTCCGAAGAGCTCATGAAGAAGATAGCCGAGAAGGGGAGCCTGCACGATATAGACGAGGTCCCCGAGGACGTAAAGAGGATATTCGTTACCGCGCACGACATAACCCCGATATGGCACATAAGGATGCAGGCCGCCTTCCAGAAGTATACTGACAACGCGGTCTCGAAGACGGTCAATTTCGCGAACAACGCCACGCCTGACGGCGTGCGTGAGGTCTACCTGCTTGCGTATAAGATGGATTGCAAGGGCGTGACGATCTACCGCGACGGAAGCCGCGAGGAGCAGGTCCTTTATATAGCGCATTCGAAGGAGAAACCCGCCGGGTTGACCGAAACTGCGGACGCAGCGGAGGCGTCGCTCTCCCCGAAGGCCGAAGAGAAGGCGAGGACATCGCCCCGCCCGAGGCCCGAGGTCATAAGGGGCACCACAACGAAGATCCTGACCGGCTGCGGCAACCTTTATATCACGATAAACGAGGATGAGAACGGGATGCCGTTCGAGGTATTTACGTCTATGGGCAAGGCCGGCGGCTGCGCTTCGAGCCAGCTCGAAGCTATCGGAAGGCTCGTATCGCTCGCCTTACGCTGCGGGCTCGATACGCATTCCATAATAGAGCAGCTCAACGGCATAAGGTGCCCGAACCCGTCGTGGGAGAGGGGCGGCAGGATATTCTCGTGCGCCGATGCGCTCGCGAAGGTAATAGAGAGGCGCCTGCTGAACAACAAGAACGCTACTACGCATGTTGCGGCCGAAGCTCCCGTGGCTTCCGTAACTGAAACGAAAGCGGAAGAAGCCCCCTCGGCGCCAAAGGCCAGGTCAAAGGCCGCGCTCGGGAACGTCGTGGGAGTCTGCCCCGATTGCGGAGGCGCGCTCCAGCACGTCGAAGGATGCATGGTCTGCAAGGGATGCGGTTATTCCAAGTGCGGTTAAATGATTAAATCCGACCGTTGGATCAAAAAAATGGCCCTCGAGGCCAAGATGATCGAGCCGTTCCTCGACCACCAGGTCTCGGAGGGCCATATAAGTTTCGGGCTATCGAGCTTCGGCTACGATATCCGCGTCCATAACGAATACAAGGTATTCGTCGGCACCGGAAATCCCGTGATCGACCCCAAGAATATCGACCCGAACTCTTTCGCCGACTTTGTCGGAGAAATATGCGTGATACCCCCGAACTCGTTCGTGCTCGCGCGGTCCTTCGAATATTTCAGGATGCCAGAGAAGGTCATCGCGATCTGCTTCGGGAAATCCACATACTGCCGCTGCGGCATAGTGGCCAACATAAGCCCGCTCGAACCCACCTGGGAGGGCTTCCTGACGATGGCGATATCGAACACGACCCCGCATCCCGCGAAGATATACTCGCACGAGGGGATAGCCCAGCTCCTGTTCTACGAGGGAGAGGAGGCCCCCGAAGTGACATACAGGGACAGGAAGGGGAAATATCAGGCGCAGAAGGGCATAGTCCTGCCGAAGGTAAGCCCTTAGAGGGTACCGGACCGTGAAATACATCCTGCCAGCCCGCGATCTAAACCTGGAACACACGCTGGAGTGCGGCCAGGCGTTCAGGTGGGAAGACCTGGGCGGCTGTTATTCCGGGGTGATCGGCGGCGCACTGGTAAAAGTATCGCATTCGTGCGGAAAACTTCTTGTCGAATCGAGCGCGCCTGTCGGGAAAGAAAGGCTCGAGGATTATTTCGGGCTGAACGAAGACCTTCCTTCGATATACAGGCATATAGGCAAGGACCCCGTCATTAATAAAGCCATAAAGAAGTTCCGCGGCCTGCGTATCCTGAACCAGGACCGGTGGGAATGCCTCGCGTCGTTCATACTCTCGTCATACACGAATATCCCCCGCATAAAGAAGATGATAGCCGGCCTCTCGCGCGGGTTCGGAAGGCGTGTCGCGCTAGGTGATAGCGTAAATTATACATTTCCCGAGGCCTCCGGCATCGCTAAAGCCGACATACGGGCGCTTAAGGCGCTCGGGCTCGGTTTCAGGGCTGAATATATAAAGGAGACGGCGTCCAGGATAGCCGCGAAAGAAATTGACTTGGATGAGGTCGGGGATTTAAACTATGAGCAGGCGAAGAAGGCGCTCGTCTCCCTGAAAGGGGTGGGCGGGAAGGTCGCCGATTGCGTGTTGCTCTTTTCTTTTAAAAAGTACGAGGCGTTCCCCGTGGACGTATGGATCAAAAGGGGGATCGAGGACCTGTATTTCAGGGGGAAGACGGTCAGCCCGGAAGAGGCAGCCCGTTTCGCGCGCAGACGGTTCGGGCCGTATGCGGGATATGCGCAGGAATACTTATACCATTACCTAAGGCATGAAAGGGGGAGGGGATGATAGAGGAATACAGGAGGAAGACCAATATCGGCATAAGCTCCGGCATAGCCGCACAGGTCCTGGGTTATTTCATCACTTTTTCCAGGATCGGCATAGTGATGTGGATAGGCGCGCTTCTGGCGTGGGGAGGTTTTCTTCTCGTCATTTGGGGCCTTTACAATTACGCTAAGGGCAAGGGCTACAACGGGATGTGGGGACTGCTTGGGCTGCTCAGCATATTCGGCCTGGCGATCCTCGCGTTTTTCCCGGATAAGAAAAAAAGGACATAAGATGCGTAATCCCTCAGCAGTATTTTTCCTGGCCGTTTTAATATTGGCATGCTGCGCATTATGCGCAGCGGAGGTGCTCGATAAAGACCTGAAGATAGGCGATACCGTCTATCCGAAGGGCACACAGGTCGGTTATTATAAATCCGGTAAACTCTACTGGGCGCAGCCGAAGAGGCCCTTGACTATCGACGGACTCAGGTGCGCGGCCAACTACAATGTGATATTCTACCCGTCGGGAAAACTGAAGCAGATCCGCCTCGCGACCTCCGCCGTGATCGACGGAAGGAGATGCGCGGCGAATTATCTGACACAGTTGTACGAGTCCGGAAGGCTCATGGTATGCCCGCTGGCCGAACCGACAACGATCGACGGCATAAAACTCAATAACCGGGATTTTGCATTCTTCTCGGAGGACGGCAGGCTTTCCGGGATGATGATACACCAGCCGGTCACGATCAAGGGCAAGAAGTACATGCCGAATTGCGAGATCTACCTGGACGATAAGGGGAATGTCACGGAGGAGAAGAAACTAGCCGACGGCGTCCATTATTACTGAAACCTCCCCGTGGCATCCTGCAGCTTCCGGATAAATCCTTTATACAGAAGGTCCGTCTCGATCCCAAGCGCCTTCGCTTTTTCTACGTCATCCCAGGCCTTGTCGTATTCATCCATATCGTAATATACGCGCGCGCGGTTGAAGTAGGCGTCCTTATACCCGGGGTCTATCTTTATTGCGTCCGTGAAATCGGATATCGCTTCGGCATACATCTGTTTATAGGCGAAGGATATCCCGCGCCCGTAATACGCCGCCGCATATTTCGGGTCTATCCTTAACGCCTGGGTGAAATCCATTATAGAGAGGTCGTATTCCCCCTTGTACCTGTAAGCGAACCCGCGCAGGTAGTAAGCTCCCGAGCATTTAGGCTCTGCCGCAAGCATCTCGTTGCACTTTTCGATCGCCTTGTCGTATTCGTTGTTGACGAGGAACCGGCTTGCCTGCGTCAAAAGCTTCACGACCTTGTTTTCCGCGGCTGCCTGGGCGGGCAAACAGTAAAATATCGCGGTAAGGAACAAAAAAAACGCCAAAAGGAACTTAATATTCCGTTTCATCGCGGTCTCCGTTTTTATTTCGTTGATTATAGCATATCATAAGTGCGCCTGATAGAAATTTATTGCGAAATCTGGAAAAAGTGCTTGACAAAAAATGTAGTTATGTTATAAATAGAGTCAAGCAGGGATTGAAAGAGGATTGAAAAACCTGAAAGGAGGGGTAAGATGGGTGATGGACAGCAGGCAGTACAGATTATCCTCGATACCTGGAGCCAGGTATGGGGTAATCTAGCGGGATATCTGTCTAAGATAATCGTCGCGTTGATCGTATTCATAGTCGGCATCATTGTTGCGAAGGTTATCGAGAAGCTTATCGTGCAGGTCCTTAAGGTTGCCCGTTTTGATGTCTTATCTGAAAAGGCGGGGATCGCCAGCATACTCGCCAAGGGTGAGATCAAGCATACCCTTTCTGAGCTCATAGGCATAGCTTTCTATTGGCTTATGGCGCTGGTAGTGGTCATAATAACGCTGAACCTTGTAAGCCCCAACCCGGAAGTGATGGCAGGAAGCTTCCTCGATGAGGCGGTCAAGTACGCAGGAAAAGTAATACTGTCGATATTTGTCCTGGTCCTGGGCCTTTTCTTTGCCGCCCTGATCGGTTCCGTGGTAAGGACGACGGCTTCGAACGCCGGTGTCGCTACCGCGAAGAACCTCGGCCAGATAGCGCAGGTGGTCATAATAGTGATAACGGCTTTGACGGTGCTTCCCATGTTGGGGGTCCGGACATTCATTTTGGATATGGCTGTAGTCGTGACGCTGGCCGCCACCGGATTGGCCCTTGGCCTTTCCTTTGGCCTCGGCTCGAAGGATCTAGCCGGCAAGATGATGTCAGAGATCGTAGACAAATGGAAGAAGAAATAAGTTAGGGAGGAACTCGCAACAAGAGTTGGACATCTTCAACTAGTACTATACAGGAAGGGACTTCTAAACGGGGAAGTCCCTTCTTTTTTTGTATCCCGGAAAGGGAAAAGTGGCAAATATTGGAGCGAAGCGAAATAAACGACCCAAGATAGTGGGCCTGACCTACGACGTCAAGCCGGACTATGTCCGCAAGAAAGGCGACCCTGAGGACGCCAATGCCGAGTTCGACCATCCCGATACCATAGAGGTAATAAAGGACGCGATCGAATCCGGCGGGCATAAGGTCGTGAAGATCGGGAATGTCAGGAACCTGCTGCGCCGGATCAAGAGCCTCGACGTGGATATAGTCTTCAATATCGCCGAAGGCGTATCCGGGCGCAACAGGGAATCGGAGATCCCCGTGATACTTGAGATGGCCGGCATCCCGTTCGTCGGGGCCGACGGCCTCACGCTCGGGCTCACGCTCGACAAGGTCATGGCGAAGAAGGTCCTGATATTCGAAGGAGTGCCGACCCCCGCTTTTTTCCAGATTTCTGATATAAATAATGTCGACGGGGCGGGGATAGATTTTCCGCTGATCGTAAAGCCGAAGCAGGAAGGCTCGAGCAAGGGCATAAGCGATAAATCGATAGTGCACAACAGGCGCGACATGATCAGGCAGGCGGATTGGGTCATACGCACCTATAAACAACCGGCGCTCGTGGAGAGCTTCATAACCGGCTCGGAGTTCACGATCCCGATAATAGGCAATGAGAAGCCCGAGGTGCTGCCGACCGTGCAGATAAGCATAGACGGCAAGACGAACCTAGGAGACCTCTGTTATACGTTCTCAAGGATAAGCTCCAACACGCTGAATTATGTCTGTCCGGCAAGGATAACGAGAGGGCTCGACAGGAAGATAAAGGATGTGGCCCTGAAGGCTTACAAGGCCGTGGAATGCCGCGACTTCGGAAGGGTCGATTTCAGGGTGGATAAGCGCGGGAATCCCTACGTGCTCGAGATAAACCCGCTGCCGTCATTATCAACGGAAGACGTATTCATGACGATCGCGCGGCAGATGAAGGTCTCGTACAACAGCATAATCAACAGGATACTCGACCACGCGTTAGAAAGGTATGGGATAAGATAAGATGGGCCTCAGGGTGGCGCTCGCATATAATTTAAAGAGGAAGATAGACGATGCCGGCCTGCCGGATGATTATTATTCGGAGTTCGACAGCAAGGAGACGATAGAGGCTATCGCAAGCGGGCTGCGTTCCGGCGGCAACGAGGTCTTCCTTGTCGAGGCCGATAAGGGGATGCTTAACTGGTTCCAGTCCAATAAGGTGGATATCGTCTTCAATATAGCCGAGGGCATGAACGGCGAGTCGAGGGAGGCCCAAGTGCCTGCCGTACTCGATTTCCTCGGCATACCGTACAGCGGTTCCGGAGTGCTCGCGCTCAGCATCTCGCTTAACAAGGCTTTGACAAAGAAATTATTCGAGCAGGCGGGGATACCTACACCGAAATACAGGCTGATAACAGACCCGTCCGACATATCCGACTCCGGCCTGAGGTATCCGCTTATAGTGAAGCCTAACAGGGAAGGCTCCGGCAAGGGCATAACAATAACGAGCGTAGTGCGCAATAGGGCCGAGCTTACGAGGGAGGTCGAGAAAACCTCCCGAGTATACAGGCAGGAGATACTCGTAGAGGAGTTCATAGAAGGCAAGGAGCTGACGGTAGGGATCATCGGTAATTATCCTCCCGCGGCGCTGCCTATATTAGAGATAGATTTCTCGAATTGCCGCGCGTCGGGCGAATTTTTCTATACATGGAAGGTAAAGGAGTTCGAAAAAGAGGTCGAAGACAGCAAGGGCCTGAGCCCGCTGTGGCATTGCCCGGCAAGGCTGACCGACCGCGAGACCGCCCTGATAAGGGATACCGCAATAAAGGCTTTCAATATCCTGGGCTGTGTCGACCTGTCGCGCGTGGATATCATGCTCGACAAGAAGGGCGTACCGTACGTGCTGGAAGTCAATCCGCTGCCGGGCCTCGACCCGGTCGATTCGAATTTTCCGTTCATCGGCAAGCGCGCCGGGTTCGATTATCCCGCGCTTATGAACAGGATACTGGAAACAGCCATAGAAAGACATACCAAAAACGGCAATCTCGTCTTACAGGAAAGGAGCTTTCGTTGATAACTTCCTCTAATTCCATAGCCGAGCACTGGAAGGACGTACCGGAGAGCGATTGGGAGGATTGGCATTGGCAGATCAAGAACAGGATAATGACCTATGACGGCCTAAGGGAGGTATTGAAGCTTACCCCCGCCGAAGAGATAGGAGTAAAAAGGAGCAAGGGAAGGCTCCTGATGGCGATAACCCCATACTGGCTTTCCCTTATAGATGCGATGAGGCCGACATGCCCGATAAGGAAGCAGTGCATACCGACATCCGAGGAGTTCGAGGTATCCCAGAATGACATGGAAGACCCGTGCGGCGAGGACAAGGATTCTCCGGTGCCGGGCCTCGTGCACAGGTACCCGGACAGGGTCCTTCTCCTCGTGACAGAAAAATGCGCGATGTATTGCCGCCATTGCACGAGGCGCAGGCTCGTAGGTTCGGAATCGCACCTGACCAGCCCGCAGAATTTCGAAAAAGCTTACGAATATATCAGGGCCAACCGCAGGATCCGCGATGTGCTCATATCCGGCGGAGACCCGCTGATGCTCCCGGATGAGACGCTGGAAGATATCCTTAAGAACCTGCGGGCAATACCGAACGTGGAATTCATACGTCTCGGGACCAGGATGCCCGTTACTGTGCCTATGAGGGTCACCGAGGAACTTGTATCGATGCTTAAGAAGTACGGCCCGATCTGGATCTCGCTGCATTTCAACCACCCGAAAGAGATAACGAAGCGCTGCAAGAAGGCGTGCGACATGCTTTCGGAGTCGGGCATCCCCCTCGGAAGCCAGACCGTGCTGCTAAAGGGCGTGAACGACCGCCTGTCCACGATGAGGAGATTGATGCACGAGCTGCTGAAGGCGCGCGTGCGGCCGTATTACATATACCAGTGCGACCCGGCAAGGGGCATAAGCCATTTCAGGACGCCTATCGCCACCGGCATCAATATAATGGAGAAACTGCGCGGGCATACTTCCGGTTACGCCGTGCCGACCTATGTCGTGGACGCGCCCGGCGGCGGCGGAAAGATACCTGTCGCCCCGAACTACGTAATATCCCAGCAGAAGGGAGCTTTTACGCTCAGGAACTACGAGGGCCAGATGTTCACATACTATGAGCCCGCGGATGAGGTCGAGGTCACAAGGCTCGTCCCTGCGCAGGGCAAACAGGCGCAGAAGAGCGTGGCGAAGGAAGCCAAGCCGTCTGAGTCAAAGACGGCTGCCGCTTAACGTATATGTCCGGCAGGCCAGCAGTATATTACCTCGCAGCGGCCCTTGCCGCCCTGTTCATCTCGGGATGCGGGCCGAGGCAGAGCGCCGAGGATATTAAGGCCGCCCTGATCGATTTCGACCCGCCTTTCAGGGAGATACTGGATAAGAAGGCGCAGTTGGATACACAGGTAGAAACGCTGAAGGGAGAATTCAGGGCCAGGCAGGGAGAGATAAACTCCAAGATAATGGAGCTCGAGGAAGAGCTTAAGACCGCCAGGAAGGACCTCTACTCGAAGACCCGTGAACTTTCCGCGCAGCTCGACCCGGAGAGGGAGAAGATAAACCTCAAGGTCGAAGAGCTGAAGATGAAATTGACCGGCAAGGAGGCCCGCGCTGCCTCCATGAAGAACTCGATTAAGAACCAGAAGAGCCTGTTGGACAATAAGAAACTGAACCTGTCTTCGCAGGAGCAGGCCGAATTACAGAAGAACATAGATAAAACCAGGCAGGAGCTCACCCCGTTGGAGGACGAGATAACCGCCCTCCGCCGCGAAATACAGCTTTTCAAGCAGGAATCAACCCTCCTCAGATACTGATCCGGGTAGTATCGCCTTGTCTTAAACCCCCCAATTTGGTAGAATGTACGCTAACGGAGGTTATAAATGGCCAAGATTAAGCGTGCTCTTATCAGTGTTTCCGACAAAAAAGGTATAGTGGAATTCGCCAAGGGCCTGGAGAAGCTGGGCATCGAGATCATTTCAACCGGCGGTACGGCGAAGGCCCTAAGGGAGGGCCGCGTCAAGATAAAGGCGATCTCCGATGTCACGGGTTTTCCCGAGATGTTGAGCGGGCGCGTCAAGACCCTGCATCCGAAGATCCACGGAGGCATACTCGCGATGCGCGGCGACCGCGGGCACATGGAGCAGGTCAAGAAGCACAAGATAGGCCTCATAGATATGGTAGTGGTCAACCTTTACCCGTTCGAGGATACGGTCCGCGACCCGAAGGTCTCGCTCCCGGAAGCGATAGAGATGATAGATATCGGCGGGCCTGCTATGGTGCGTTCGGCCGCGAAGAATTACCGGGATGTCGCGGTCATATGCAACCCCGACAGGTACCTGAGGATATTGATGGAACTGCAGGGGAAGGGATGCTCGTTGTCGGAAGAGACGCTCGAGGCCCTGGCCGTCGAGGCGTTCGGGCATACCGCGAAATATGACGCGGCGATATACACTTTCCTGGGCGGCAGGTTCGCCCAGACAAAAGAGAAGTTCCCCGAGATACTCCACCTGGTCTTCGAGAGGGTGCAGGGCCTGCGTTACGGAGAGAACCCGCACCAGAAGGCTGCCTTTTACGCGGATTCCGTAAAGCCGAGGTTCGGTTTCGGCAACATGAAACAGCTGCACGGCAAGGAGCTCTCCTTCAATAACCTGCTGGACCTCCAGGGTGCCCTGCAGATAGTAAAGGATTTTGCCGCACCGACCGCTTGTATCGTAAAGCACAATTCACCGTGCGGCGCGGCTTCCGCTGCCAAGCTCGAGCAGGCGTATAAGGACGCGTTCGCGTGCGATACGCTCTCGGCCTTCGGCGGGATAATAGGGCTCAACAGGAAGGTGGACCTGAAGACAGCAAAGGCCATATCGGATTCCGGTTTTATGGAGTGCGTGCTCGCTCCGGCATTTGACGCCGGCGCGCTTACGATACTTAAGGAAAAGAAGAACCTGAGGATAATAGAATATAAAGATGCCGGGGCTAAGGCGGCAGAGAACGTATATGCGTGCGACCTGAAAAAGATAGAGGGCGGGCTGCTGCTGCAGGACCAGGACTCGATAGACGCGAGGCAGGACGACCTCAAGACCGTCACTAAGAAAAAGGTCACCGCGGAACAGCTGAAGTCGCTGATGTTCGCCTGGAAGGTCGCGAAGCACGTAAAGTCCAACTCGATAGTGATCGCGAAGGGCGAGAGGACCGTCGGGATAGGCGGCGGGCAGCCGAGCAGGGTCGATTCGGCCAGGATAGCGATCAGGAAGGCCGGTAAGGAAGCCAAGGGCGCATGCCTGGCGACCGACGGGTTCTTCCCTAAGCCCGACTCGGTCCAGCTGGCCGGAAAGGCGAAGATCGCCGCAATTATACAGCCGGGAGGTTCGATAAAGGACGCGGATTCCTTCGATGCCGCGGATAAGGCCGGCATAGCGATGGTCGTTACGGGGATACGCCATTTCAGGCACTGATAGATGACCTACCGGGAAGCGATAAGATATCTCGAATCTTTCATAGATTACGAAAAGCACCCGGATTTTGATTATGCCGGCGCTATGAGGCTCAACAGGGCCCGCGCCCTGCTCGACGGGCTCGGCAACCCGCACCGCAGTTTCAAGTCCATCCACGTCGCGGGAACCAAAGGAAAAGGCTCGACCTGCGCTTTCGTATACTCGATATTAAAGGACAGCGGGATAAAGGCGGGGCTTTATACGTCCCCGCACCTCATCGATTTCAAGGAACGCATAAGGATATCCTCCCCGAGGGACAGGTCGATAGATGAGGCGGAGATCGCCGCGCTCGTCGGGAGGATAAAGCTATTCCTTGATAATTTCTCTAGGTCATCCAAGTTCGGCCCGCCTTCTTTCTTCGAGGTCTATACCGCGCTCGCATTCCTCTTCTTCAGCATAAAGAAAGTGGAGATAGCGGTTATAGAGACGGGCATGGGAGGAAGGCTTGACGCGACGAACGTCATCGACCCGATCGCGACGGGGATATCCCCGATAAGTTACGACCATATGGACAAACTCGGCAAGACGATCGAGTCAATAGCTAAAGAGAAATGCGGCATAATCAAGGAATGTTCCACTGTCGTTTCGGCCGAACAGGACCCGGGGGCGCTGGCCGTCATAAATAAGGTGTCTGCGGAGAAGAAGGCAAAACTCTTCGTCGTCGGAAGGGACATAACCTACGAAACGATCGCGGCGGATACGGAGGGCCAGGCCTTTAACGTGCGCGGGATTTACGGGGAATACGCGCTTCTCAGGACGCCGCTCCTCGGAAGGCACCAGGCCGCCAATGCCGCGGCCGCGATAGGCCTGGTCGAATCCCTCAGGGCGCACGGCATAACCATATGCTCGCACAATATCACGAGCGGGATACGCAACGTGAACTGGCCGGGGCGGCTGCAGGTCCTGCGCAGGGACCCGCTGGTAGTCCTTGACGGCGCGCAGAACGAAGCCTCCGCCAGGGCCCTTAAGGAAGCCGTCGCGGAACTTTTCCGGTATAAAAAATTGTTCCTTGTATTCGGGGTCTCGTCCGGAAAGGATACGGCGGGAATCGCAGAGAATATTTTTCCGCAGGCGGACAGGATATTCCTGACGCGGGCGGCGACGCCGCGCGCCGTCGCGCCGGAAACGGTCAGGAGGGATTTTCCCCGTCACGAAAAGAAATTTACGGCGACGTTGAACGTCAAGGAAGCCGTCGAGCTTGCCCTCAGGGAAGCGGGGCCTGATGATATGATACTGGTCACCGGGTCACTCTTCGTAGTCGGGGAAGCGCTGCAGTACCTGGACAAAAAGGCGGTAAGCAATGACCGGAAGAAATAAGATCGATACCGGGGATACTATTGCGGCCATATCCACGCCCTCCGGAGAGGGAGCGATAGGCATAGTCCGCCTAAGCGGAAAGGGCTCCCTCGGCATAGCCGATAAGGTCTTCAGGCCCAACGGCGCGGGATCACCTTCGGGGTTCAGGTCGTTTACGGTCCATTACGGGCATATCGTCGACGGAAATTCGGTTGTCGATGAGGCCCTGTTGACCGTAATGCGCGCGCCGAAAAGCTACACGAAGGAAGATATGGCGGAGATAAACTGCCACGGCGGCATAGTCCCGCTCAGGAAGACGCTGGAATTGGTCCTAGCCGGCGGAGCCAGGCTGGCTGAACCAGGGGAGTTCACGAAACGCGCTTTCCTTAACGGCAGGATAGACCTGACGCAGGCCGAGGCGGTGCTTGACGTGATAAGGTCGAAGACCGACGAATCGCTGGCGATAGCGTTGGGGCAGCTTGACGGCCGCCTGTCGTCTATCCTGAAAGGCATAAGGGAAGAGCTGGCCTCGGTCAGCGCCGGCGTGGAAGCGTCGATAGATTTTCCCGAAGAGGATATAGAGATAATATCGGAAGCGGGCACGAAAGCGCGCCTCGAGGCGGTCAGGGCGCAGCTGGCAGGGATCCTGGAAACGGCCGATAAAGGTATAATAATGAGGGAAGGCATATCCTGCGTGATCTGCGGCAAGCCGAACGTCGGCAAATCGAGCCTGCTCAACGCGCTGCTGCGGAAGGACAGGGCTATAGTCACGCATGTTCCGGGGACGACTAGGGACACGATAGAGGAATACGCTAATATAGAGGGGATACCTTTCAGGCTTGTCGATACGGCGGGCATAACCGCCACGGAAGATATAGTCGAGAGGGAAGGAGTGCTCAGGAGCCGCGAGCACATGGAGAGGTCGGGCCTCATATTGCTCATGCTCGACGGAAGCTCAGCGGTATCCGGCGAGGACCGGGCCCTGCTCGAGGATACAAGGTCCAGGGCGCGGATAATCGTGATAAATAAGGCCGACCTTCCCCGCAAGATTAGCGCATCAGAATTTCCGGGTATTTGCGCCATTGAGATATCCGCAAAGAGCGGTAAGGGCCTGGAACGGCTCCGGAAGGCGATGGCCGGCGCGGTCTTCAGCGGAAAAGCGAGGGCAGGCGAGCCGGTCGCGGTGACGAACCTGCGGCAGAAGGAAGCCGCGAGGTCGGCGCTGTCATCGGTTGAGGCGGCGATAGACGCCGTCGACGGCAAATTACCGCCCGAATTGATAGCGGTCGAAGTGAACGAATCCCTCGGCCACATAGCGGATATAGTCGGGGAGACCGTGAACGAAGAGATACTAGACAGGATATTCTCGCAGTTCTGCATCGGAAAATAAAGGAGATACCGCGATGGACAAGAAGAAGATCATGAAGGCCGTGACTATGATACTGGAGGCTGTCGGAGAGAACCCCAGGCGCAAGGACCTGCTCGAGACCCCGCGCCGCGTCGCCGAGATGTACGAGGAGATATTCTCCGGCATAAAGTCCGACCCCGCCAAGGAACTGGAGGTCGTACTGGACCAGAAGCACGAGGAGATAATACTGCTCAAGGGCATCCCGCTCTACTCGGTCTGCGAGCACCACCTGCTGCCTTTCCTCGGCAAGGCCCATATAGCCTATATACCGAAGGATGGAAGGGTCACGGGCCTAAGCAAACTCGGGAGGGCCATAGATATACTCGCGAAGAGGCCGCAGGTACAGGAGAGGCTGACCACACAGATCGCCGAGGTCATAATGAAGGAACTCAAGCCGCGAGGCTGCATGGTAGTCATTGAAGCAGAGCACCTCTGCATGTCGATGAGGGGCCTCAAGAAGCCGGGCATATCGACGGTAACCAGCGCCGTCAGGGGCGTTTTCCGCGCCAACGAAAAGACCCGCGCCGAGACGCTGGCGCTTATCAAGTGACTGAGAAAGTAATATCCAACACAGGCAAAATATAGTATAATAACGCAAATATGGACAACTCACTATTCGCGGTATTCCAGAATAAGGTCTTTATTGCGACTGTCCTAAGCTGGGTGACCGCGCAATCCCTTAAGATCATAATAAATACCGTAAAGGAAAAGAGGTTCAACTTCAGGTGGTTTGTGGGCACCGGAGGTATGCCCAGCGCGCATTCTGCCGGAGCGATGGCCCTCGCGACGTCCGTCGGTATCCAGGAAGGTTTCGGCTCGACGATATTCATCGCCACGCTGGTGTTCGCGATGGTAATAGCGTTCGACGCGCAGGGAGTGAGGCGTTCCACGGGCCAGCAGGCCGAGATACTGAACAAGATAATGGACGATATCTATTGGAGAAGGAAGATACAGGAAGACAGGCTCAAGGAACTTATAGGGCACACGCCGTTCGAAGTCTTCGTCGGCTCATTCCTCGGGATAATCATAGCTACGCTGGTCATGATATAGGGAAAGGGGAGGCATCCAGAAATGAAATTCAGGACTTATATTCCGGCAATATTGATCGTGATAGCGGCGGCCGCGCTCGCGGTATTCGTGCTGCCTAAATTGTCGCTCGGTTCCAAAGAGGGCGCGCTCATCAACAGCGCGAGGTCACTGGACAAGGAAGGCAAGACCGAGGAGGCGATAAAGGAGCTGGAAAAAGTCATCGCCGAGTACCCGGAAAGCAAGAAGGCCGGGGAAGCCCTGATCGTGCTGGGCTCGCTCTACGAGAAACAGGGCAAGCTCGTCGAGGCGCGCGATTCGTTCAAAAAGGCCTATGAGACGTATCCAGGCGCGAATATCGTAAAGGAAGCGAAGCCGAAGGTCGAGGAGCTGAACATGAAGATACTCTTCTCGCCCTACCTCGACAGCTACAGCAAGGAATACACCGTGCAGGCGGGGGATTCGCTCGCGAAGATAGCGAAGGTCTTCGGTACCACTGTCGACCTGCTCAGGAAGTCGAATAATATCAGCGGAAACACGATAAGGCTGGGCCAGAGGCTTAAGGTCGTGACGGTTAAGTTCAGCGTCGTCGTAGACAAGTCGCAGAACCTGTTGATGCTCAAGCAGAACGACGACGTCATAAAGATATATAAAGTGGCCACCGGAACCAATAACTGCACGCCGGTCGGCACGTTCAAGATAACCACGAAACTGGTGGATCCCGTATGGTATAAGGCCGGAGTCGTGGCGCCGCCGGGAAGCCCGGAGAACATACTGGGCACCCGCTGGATGGGCCTCAGCAAAGAGGGCTACGGCATACACGGCACCACGGACCCGAGTTCGCTCGGGAAGCAGGCTACGGCAGGATGCGTCAGGATGCTCAATGCCGAGGTAGAAGAGCTGTACGGCTTACTCCCCGAAGGCACAGAAGTCACGATAGTGGACTGATACAAAAATATGAACGGAACCGGACTGGATTTCGAAAAACCCATATTGGAGCTTGAGCGCAAGGTAGAAGAGCTCAAGAAGTTCACCTCTTCCGAGAATATCGACCTCTCCTCAGAGATTAAGAAGCTCGAGGACAAGCTCGATAAGGTCAAGCGCGAGGTCTTCGAGTCGCTGAGCCCGTGGCAGAGGGTCCAGATTGCGCGCCACCCCAAGAGGCCCTATACGCTGGACTATATAGGCCTGATGATGACGGATTTCGTGGAAGTGCACGGCGACAGGGTCTTCGGCGACGATAAGGCGCTTATCTGCGGGTTCGCGAAGATAGACGGCCAGAACGTCGTCGTGATGGGCCACCAGAAGGGCCGCGACACGAAAGAGAACCTCATGAGGAATTTCGGCTCCGCCCACCCGGAAGGGTACAGGAAGGCGATGAGGGTGATGCATATGGGAGAGAAGTTCAAGCTCCCGATAATCGTATTCATAGACACTCCAGGGGCGTATCCGGGCATAGGCGCCGAGGAGAGGGGCCAGGCAGAGGCGATCGCGTTGAACCTTATGGAGATGGCCCGGCTGAAAGTCCCGATAGTCTGCTATATCATCGGGGAGGGCGGTTCCGGCGGAGCCCTTGGAGTGGGCATCGGCGACAGGATCTGCGTCCTCGAGAACGCGTATTATTCGGTAATATCCCCGGAAGGATGCGCCGCGATACTATGGAAGGACAGGACGAGGGCGCCGGACGCGGCAAAGGCGCTTAAGCTTACCGCGCAGGACCTGCTTGACCTCGGGCTCATAGAAGAGGTGGTGCCCGAGCCGCTGGGCGGGGCGCACCGCGACCCGGCTAAGATGGCCGCAACGATAAAGGATTCTGCAAAAAAGCACCTTAAGGAGCTTTTGACGATGTCCCCGGACGACCTGATCGAGGCAAGATATGATAAATACAGGAAGATAGGAGCTTTCTCGACAGAATGAAAGAACTTGAATTCGAGATACCGAGCGACCCGGAATATATAAAGGATGCCTCCGAGAAGGTGCTGGGTTTCCTGGAGGGGCTGGAGCTTACGAAGGAGATACTTTTCGACATAAGGCTTTGCCTGGAAGAAGCCGTCATAAACGCGATAAAGTACGGCAATAAGCTCGAAAAGGCGATCCCCGTGTCTATAAGGGTTTCTTTTTCGGAAGGCAGGCTCGAGATCATGGTAAAGGATTGCGGCAAGGGATTCCAGTACAGCGATATCCCGGACCCCCGCTCAAGCAAGAATATACTGAAACACGGCGGCAGGGGCCTTTTCTTGATAAGGAACCTTATGGATGAAGTAGTATTTAATGATAGCGGAAACGAGATAAAAATGATAAAATCCATTAGTGGAGGAAAATCCGATGGTGGTTAAAGAGAAAAAAGTGGGTGACGCGGTAGTCCTGGTAGTCGACGGAGAGATAAATTTCAACTCGTCTCCGGATTTCAGGAAAGCCTTCCTTAAGGTCCTGGAAGAAAAGGCCCAGAAGGTCGTGGTAAACCTCTCAAGCGTCGCGTATGTCGATTCGTCCGGGCTCGCGACCCTCGTTGAAGCCCACCAGAAGGTCAAGAGTTCCGGCGGCAAACTGAAACTGACCAACCTTTCCGCCAAGGTGAAGAGCCTCTTCGAGATAACGAAGCTGGAAAAATTATTCGATATCCAACCGACCGAGGATGAAGCGGTAAAGTCGTTCTAAATCAACGTGAGGCAGTAATGAACATATTGCAGGCCATAGGCAGGGTGACATTAAGCGCGGGCGCGGCCATTTGGGACGTATTCGCGCTGTTTTTTAGGACGTTATACTGGCTTTTTTACGCTCCGCTGAGGGGCAAATTCATCGGAAGGCACTATATATTCTCGCAGATGGTATTTGCCGGGGTCCAGTCGCTGCTGATAGTTTTCTTTGTCGCATTATTCATAGGCATGGTCCTGGCTATGCAGGGCGCCTACCAGCTGAGCCAGCTGGGCGCGGTCAGGTTCGTTGCCGCCCTCATAAGCGTTTCGATGTGCCGTGAGATCGGCCCGGTACTCATAGCCCTTGTGGTCGCGGGAAGGGTTGGTTCCGCCATCGCGGCCGAGCTGGGCACTATGAAAGTCACGGAGCAGATAGAGGCTCTCGAGACTATGGCGATGAACCCCATAAGGTACCTGGTCGTGCCGAGGTTCCTGGCGCTGATAGTGATGCTCCCGGCGCTGACGATAATGGGAGACCTGATAGGAATGTTGGGCGGCTACATCGTCGGAGTCTATAACCTTGGCATAAGCCCCGGCCTGTATATCAAGACGAATTTCGATTTCCTGGTCCTCAAGGACGTCATGACGGGCCTTTTGAAGAGTTTTGTATTCGGCATGATAATAGCGATGATAGGATGCTACATGGGGCTCAATACGAAGGGCGGCGCGGAGGGCGTCGGGCGTTCCACGACGATGAGCGTCGTCGTAAGCTTCATACTTATAATACTGGCAGACGCTATATTAACCGGATTATTCTATTTCGCAAGCGTATAAAACTATGGAAGAAAAAAGAGAAGTAGTAATAAGGATAGAGAACCTCGAAAAGCAGTTCGGCGGCCGCAAGGTGCTAGAGGGCATCAGCCTCGACGTATATAAGAGCGAGACCCTCGTAATAGTCGGGGGCTCCGGCTGCGGCAAATCCACGCTGCTGCGCCATATAATAGGCCAGCTGAAGCCGGATGCCGGCAAGGTCTACCTTTTCGGCAAGGATATAACGAAAGCGAACGAAGACGAGATGGACAGCATAAAGAAGAGGTTCGGCATGCTCTTCCAGTCCGCGGCCCTCTTCGATTCGCTGACCGTCGAGGAGAATATCGCGCTCCCGATGAGGGAGCACACAAAGCTCGACGACCATATCATCAAGATCATGGTAAAAATGAAACTGAACCAGGTGGGGCTGCGCGGTTTCGGCCATTTGAACACCTCACAGCTTTCCGGAGGCATGAAGAAACGCGTAGGCCTCGCCAGGGCCATAGCCCTGGACCCCGAGATAATATTTTATGACGAGCCTTCCGCTGGACTCGACCCTGTCGTGACCGCCGTCGTGGATAAGCTTATCCTCGACCTGTCCTCTGCGCTTTCGATCACGTCCGTCGTCGTGACCCATGACATGAACTCGGTTTTCAGGATAGCCGACAGGATAGTCATGCTCTATAAGGGCAAGATCCTCCAGATAGGCACGAAGGAAGAGATAAAGAATTCGAAGAACGAATATATACAACAGTTCATAAACGGGACTATCGAAGGGCCTATGCAGTTCTTCGCGCCTGACGAAGGCTACCTGGAAGAGCTCACAAAATAAAAGGAGTCATGACATGCTTAAGATCAATAATGAGATAAAAACCGGGGTCGTGGTCGTCGCCGCAGCGCTCGTGTTCTTGTATATCTTCACGGCTATGGGCGCCGGCGGGAAGAAAGGCCCGAACGATTACAAATTGAACGTCGTCTTCAATTATGTGAGCGGCCTCGAAGACAAGTCGCCTGTCAAGCTTGCCGGCGTCGAAGTCGGAGAGGTGGAGAAGGTCGTACACTCATATGCAGACGACCAGACGAAGGTCATTGTGACCCTCAACCTGAGGGGCGACGCAAAAATACGCGAGGATTCGAAGATAAAGATAAGCACCACCGGGCTTATCGGGGAAAAATATATAGAGATTACCGGCGGAACGAAGGGCTCGCCCTTTGTCGCTAAGGGGTCTACGCTCGAGGGGGTGGACCTCTTCGAGATGGATGAGCTTATAGGAAGGCTGGATTCCGCCATGCAGGACCTGCAGAAGCTTATGGGCCACGCCGATGACCTTCTGGTCGATAACAAAGATGATATCAGGGCTACCATAATGAACCTGAAGGATTCGTCCGAGAACCTCAAGGAGTTCAGCGACGACGTCAAGCGTAACCCGTGGAAACTGCTTATGAAGGGCAAAGACGCCAAGAAAGACGACGTCGTAAAAGACAAGAGGAAATAGGAGCGGAAAATGAAAAAATATTTCTTTATGGCCGCTGTCACGGCGATCTTCGGGATATCATTAATGTCCGCGGCGCTTACGCCGCAGGCCTTCGCGGCAAAGGAGACCGAGAAGACCGCCAAGGTCACCTTCGTTCAGGGAGACGTGAAGGTCCAGAAGTCCGGCGCGACGGCGTGGAACGCGGCTAAGGCCGGCCTCGTGCTTTCCGACGGAGACGCTATAAAGACCGCGAAAACATCGGCCGTTGAGATATCATTCGACAAAAATAACAAGAACATGGTGCGCCTCGAGGAGGAATCTACCGCGATCCTGCGCGGAAAATCACTCAACAGGATAGAGCTGCCTGTGGGGAGGATACGCTCTTTGGTCAAGAGCCTTAAGAAAGAATCCTCGTTCGACATCAAGACGCCTACGGTGGTCGCCGGGGCGCGCGGAAGCGGCTGGGACGTGATCGCCTCGGATAAGAGGGATAATATCAAGGCTTTCGAGGATGAGATATTCGTGCAATCCTATGACCAGCAGGGGAAGCTGATCAAAGAGATATTTGTCAGGGAGGGATGGGAGGTCCTCGTGGACAGGTTCCAGTCTCCAGGCGAATTGATAGAGCTTACCGACAGGGACAGGAACGACTGGAATTCATGGCGCGATGACCTTGGCAGCCGCCTTGGGCCCGGCGCTACCGGCATAAATGATAACATGACGGGGAAGTTCGGCAGCGTCCAGGATATCCAGGACAGGCTCGACGAACAGGAAGATTTCAAGGACCAGGTCTTCGAGACGGAAGATATCAGGAAGGTCGAGGACAGGGTCGAAAACGATAACAGGCTCGATCAGAAGCCCTCCGAGCCATGCAACAGCCCGGGATTTGTATGTCCGTAAACAGGTTCGTCGCGGAATAATTAAGGATAATATCGAATGAACAAGGCGGTCATAAGGTGTCTGGCGGTGGCTATATTTGCTTATGCCGGTTCTTTCTCCTTCGCCGCGGACTTCAAGGAAGAAGAGACTACCGAAAAATTCCTTGGCAAGTCCGAAGAGAAGACCTATAAGAAAGTGGAGACCCTGAAGGAGCACAAGAGGTACAAGACAAAACTGCTCGTATCTGCCACGCAGGGCTATGACAATAACGTGTTCCTGGATTCGCGCAGGAAAGGCGACACTTTTTCCGAATTCATAATAGACGGAAACATATCGTACCCGATGAACGGCAGGTGGGATTTCTACTTCGACGCGTCCACGCATGACATAACCTACTGGGAAGCCACGCAGGCGAACCTCATCGATACGAACCTCAAAATGGGTTTTGAGGGCAGGCTGCCGTGGGGTTTTACCGCAAATGTCTATAACGATATCGAGCTTATGGAATACCAGAATAACGACGACGGCGAGTATGTCGGCGATAAGGCGGGGTTGTTGCTAAAACAAAAGCTGCCGAATAACTTCTTCCACTCCTTCCAATACGAGTACTTTTACAAGAACTATTCGGACAGGAAAGCCTTTAACGGATGGGGCGGGTTGTCGGACAGCGACAGGATCGACAACAGGAATACGGTCGATTACAGCGTCGGCAAATACATGAAGAATTCGATGGTAAAGGTGTTCGGGGAATATTACCTTAACAGCTCCAACGACAGCTATTTGGATTATTACGATTACGAGTCCGTTAAGCTCGGATCATCGGCAATATACCTCCTGACGGACAAGCTGAGCGCCTACGCCTCATTTTATGAACAGTTCAGGCATTATTCGGGCAGGACCATTCCCGACGACGCGACCGTCAAGGAAAATGACAGGGGCTGGGTCACGACGGCGGCGCTCTACTACGATATTACCAAGAGCGCGACCCTCGGCCTGAACTATTCCTACAGGCAGAACAGGTCCAATAACCCGTCGCAGAAATACTCAGGCTCGATAACCTCCCTCGGGTTGTATTACAGGTTTTAGCAACAATGCCAAAGGATAAAATGATGCCGCTAAAGTACGCGGCATATTTCATCATTGCCGCAATCCCCGTATTTCTTTCCGTCTCAAAGGCATTCGAGACATACGAGCTGCAGACGCTCGACCTGCGTTTCATGTTGAGGCCTCAGGTAAAAGTAAGCCCCGATATAGCCATAATCGAGATAGCCGAGGATTCCGTCAAGGAGATCGGGCGCTGGCCCTTTGACAGGGTATTCCATGCCGACATGATAAATTTCCTCGGGCAGCTCGGAGCGAAGGCCGTAGTATTCGATATCCAGTTCGCCGAAGAAAGCCCCTCGGACAAATATATGCTGGAGGAGGCGAAAAACGCCCGCTGCGCCATATATTATCCTATAGTCCTTGATTATAGAGGCGCGGCCAGGAACGGCCTGCCGTATGCGAACAGGGTAGAGGTCCCCGTGCTTCCGTCGTTCGCTAAGACAGCCGCGGGCGCCGGTTTCATAAACGTGGTCCCGGATGTAGACGGTAAGGTAAGGAAAGTGCCGTTAAAGATCGAATGCGGCGGGCGGGAATATCTCCAGCTTGCATATATGGTCGCGAAGGACAACTACGACCTTAGGCGCAGGAGGCTGCCCGTTGACGGGGACGGAATGTTCCTGATCAATTATCCAGGCAAATGGACGAAGACCTTCAGGCATTATTCCTTCGTCGATATCCTTGTCTCATTCGAGAAGACCGTAATGGGCGAAAAGCCGAGGATAAACCTCGCCGAATTGAACGGGAAGATATGTATCATCGGCCTGACCGAGGCCGGCGGCGTGGATATAAGGGCAAACCCCCTTGAGACGGCATATCCCATGGTCGGCGCGCACGCGAGCATCCTCAACTCCATCATACAGAATAAATACCTGGCCAGGGCCGGAAGGGCCGCGAACCTCATCCTGCTGCTGGTGCTTTGCCTGCCGATAGCTTTCTTCGCGCACAGGGGCAGGCCGCTCTCAGGGCTCGCGTTCTTCGTCTCTGCCGTCGCGGCTTTTATATTTGCCGGATTCCTGCTGTTTATATTTTTCGGCCTGTGGATAGACATGTTCTACCCGGTCGCGCTGGCGATAGCCGTCTATCTCGGGACCACCGTATATAAATACCTGGTCGAGCGCAGGAACAGGCTTTTGCTGGATAAGGAGCTGTCGATCGCAAAGAAGATACAGATGGACTTCCTGCCGCAGTCGGTGCCGCAGTTCAAGGATATAGAGGTCGCGACTTCAATAGATACCGCCAAGGCGGTCGGGGGCGACCTTTATGATTTCGCGGATTTCGTGAATATCAAGCCCGTGGCGCAAAAGAAACTCGGAATAATGATAGGCGACGTTTCCGGGAAGGGGGTGCCAGCCGCGCTCTTCATGGCCAGGGCGATAGCGGATTTCAGGCATTATTCCGGAGACAACACGAAGCCCTCTGAGGTGCTGGATGAGTTGAATAAGCAGATAACCCTCAACTATAAGGCCGGGCTGTTCATAACGATGTTCTATATGATATTTGACGGTCAGGGCAGGGAGCTCGTCTTCTCGAACGCGGGGCACCTACCCGCGATAAAGCTGAATGCGTCGGGAGGCATAGACCTGCTCAAGACGGAGGGCATGCCGCTCGGGCTTATCGAGACGGAGGCATATGTCGATGACAGCGTTAAGCTCGGGCCCGGCGATTCGATAATTCTCTATACGGACGGCATCACCGAAGCCAGGAATAACCTTAAGGAGGAATTCGGCGAGGAACGCCTTAAGGAAGTCGTGCTGAAGAACCACTATGCGTCACCGCTGCCCATGATAAACGCGATCAAGGGTGAACTCGCGAAGTTCGTCGGGAATGAGCTTCAACATGACGATTGCACGCTTATAGTCATTAAGGTGAAAGATTGAAAGTCTTTTTATCGGTGTTGCTTATTATTGCCGCCGGATTTGCAATATACGCCAATTCCATCGGAGGAAAGTTCCTGTGGGATGATGAGCTCCTCGTCAGCGGCAATCCCGTCATTAGGGAATGGTCCGGCGCCGCGGACATATTCCAAGGAAAGCCGACAGGGTTTCAGGGAATGGTACTGTACATGTACCGCCCGCTGCAGTTCATAAGCTATATGGCCGACTATTCCCTATGGGGCCTTGACGCGCGCGGCTATCATGTAACGGGCATAATTATCCACATCCTCGTCGCGCTTAGCATATACCGGTTGGCGTACCTTATCTCAAAAAACCCGCTGCTGGCTTTCCTCGCGGGCCTTTTGTTCGTCGTAAATCCGATAAATACCGAGGCTGTTTCTTATATCTCAGGCCGCGCCGACCCGTTATCGGCCCTCTTTATCTTCCTCGGGATGATCTTTTATGTGAGATCGGAGGAGGCAGGGAGGAAGGGTTATTATTTCCTGATGCTTTTATGCTGGGCATTGGCCGTATTATCGCGCGAAAGCAGCCTGGTATTCCCGCTGCTGCTGCTTGCCTACCACGTATCCTTCGGGAAAAAAGCGGACTGGAGGTATTTGTTGCCCTTATTCCTGGGGATTTTGCTGTACGCGATCGTTATCCCCAACGGCCGCAATATCTATATGAGCTGCCCGACCTCGATAGCCGAGAGGCTCCCGGGTTTCTTCGCTTCAATAACAAGCTACATGAGGCTCCTGTTGGCCCCGATCGGGCTTCATATGGAATACGGGAACAGGCTTTTTGCCTGGTCCGATCCGGCGGTTATCTCCGGGATAGCCGTGTCGGCATCGTTGACGGCGTTCGCCCTGGCCCGCAGGGGCGCCCCCGGCAGGGACGGCATCTTCTGCTTCTCCGTGTTATGGTTTTTCGCGGCGCTGCTGCCTTATTCAAACGTGCTGCCCATGAACGCATATATGGCCGAGCACTGGCTATACCTGCCGTTATTCGGGTTCGTCCTCATGGCGGCGAAATTGTTTAGCGCCATGATAGGCGGGAGGTTCCGGCGCTTGTCGGTGGCAGCGGTCACGTGCATCATCCTGGCTTTTTCCGCGATGACCGTAGCCCAGAACCGGTACTGGGAGGATCCCATAAGGTTTTACGAGACGACGATCCGTTATTCGCCCGGCAGCCACAGGCTTTATTACAACCTCGGGATACAATACAAGAATTCCTCGAGGCTCCGCGATGCCATAGATTGTTACGGCAAGGCTATAAGCCTGAGCCCGGATATCCCTTCCTATTATAATAACCGCGCCAACGCGTATGCGCAGGAAGGCGAATTCGATAAAGCGATATCAGATTATACCAAAGCGATAGAGCTGGATCCCGCGCATATCAACGCCTACCTCAACAGGGCGACAGCCTACCAGCAGTCGAACCAGCCTGAAAAGGCCGCCAGGGACCTCGAAAAAGCCGATAGCCTCATCCGGTCCGCCCGTTAAAAAAATAATTTAAAATAGTTGAAAGAAAATTGAAACACTTTACGTCTATTCCTTAAGCCGCATGGTGCGGCCCAGAAAAGGAGGGGCATCCATATGCTCAGTTTCAGCGTAAAGAGGTTGTACAGGTTTGACGGCGATGGTCCGCTCAAGGCGATAGCGGATGTGTCGATCGGGGAAGAGTTCATGGTAAAAGGTTTCCGTATCGTCGAGGGCAAGAAAGGCATTTTCGTTTCGGGGCCGCAGCAGCCGGGCAACGACGGAAAGTGGTACCCTACCGCCTATCCTATGAACGAAGAGGTCAGGAAGGAGCTGGATAAGACGATACTGGAAGCGTTCGGCGGGCACGAAGGCAGTGCGGAATAGGGAACTGGGGGACCTCGGCGAGGACCTCGCAGCGAGATATCTTACCGCGCAGGGATACATCATCCTTGCGCGGAAGTTCAGGTGCAGGTCCGGTGAGGTCGATATCATCGCGCTCGATAAGGAGGTGCTGGTTTTTGTAGAGGTCCGCTCCCGGTCGGACGAAGAGCACGGCATGCCATGCGAGACGATAAACCGGGAGAAGAGGAGGCATATACGGCGGGTCGCGCTGGCCTATCAGGCAAGGCACGGGCTGCTCGACCGGGATTCGAGGTTCGACTGTGTTTCCGTAGTGTTCATAGATGAAAGCCGTATCAAGAGCATAGAACTGATAAAGGACGCATTCTGGAGCTGAAGATGCTTGCAAAAATAGAGAGCAGGAGCGTATTGGGAATCGAGTCGAGAAAGGTGGACGTGGAAGTGGACATCACGGGAGGGCTGCCCTCGTTCACGATAGTGGGCCTTGCCGACACCGCGGTGAAGGAGAGCAGGGACAGGGTAATATCGGCGTTAAAGAATTCCGGATTCAAGTTTCCGCCGAAGAGGATAACCATCAACCTTGCGCCGGCCGACCTCAGGAAAGAGGGCGCGAGCTACGACCTCGCGATAGCGCTCGGTATATTGGCGGCGAACGGCGAGCTCGGGCAGGAAATTGCGGAAGGGATGGTATTTTGCGGGGAGCTTTCCCTTGACGGCAGGCTCAGGCCTATAAGCGGGGTCCTGCCGATCGCGATGGGGCTGGCGGGCAGCGGCGTCAAGGGGCTCGTGATCCCGCGCGGGAATTCAAGAGAGGCGGGCCTGGTCCGGGGCCTCCGGGTATATGCCGCGGTATGCCTCAGGGAGACGGTCGAATTCCTGAAGGGAAATGCGGGGATAGAACCCGTTAGCGCAGAGGGCCTCTGCGCCGATGGGGCGACGCCCGGCCCCGATATCGATTTCAGCGACGTCAAAGGGCAGTGGCATGTAAAGCGCGGCCTTGAGGTCGCGGCGGCCGGGGGACACAATGTGCTCATGATAGGCCCTCCGGGATCGGGCAAGACTATGCTCGCGCAGAGGCTGGTAACGATACTTCCGGCGCTTTCCTCCGGGGAGATGCTTGAGACGACAAAGATACACAGCGTATCTGGGTTGTTGAGCAGCGGCAATTACCTTGTATCGCGCAGGCCTTTCAGGATGCCGCACCATACCGTTTCATATGCCGGGCTTGTCGGAGGCGGCAGCAGGCTTAAACCGGGGGAGATAAGCCTTGCCCATAACGGCGTCCTGTTCCTGGATGAGCTTCCGGAGTTCAGGAGGGACGCGCTGGAGGCGCTGCGCCAGCCCCTTGAAGGCGGTGAGGTTGTCATATCGAGGGCCGCGTCGAGCCTCAAATACCCGGCAAAATTCATGCTTGTCGCGGCTATGAACCCGTGCCCGTGCGGATATTTCACCGACCCGAAAAAGGAATGCCATTGCACCCCGCCGATCATCCAACGGTACTTATCAAAAATATCCGGGCCGCTTCTCGACAGGATAGATATCCATCTAGAAGTGCCTTCCCTTAAGTACAAGGAGCTGTCGGGAAAAAGCAGGGGAGAGGGCTCGGAGGCGATAAGGGGAAGGGTGGATGCAGCAAGGACCGCACAGAAACAGCGTTACGAAGGCCTTCCCATATACTGCAATGCCCACCTCGGCTCAAAAGACACCGAGAGATACTGCTGTACGGATAAGGAGGCGTCCGAGCTGCTTAAGCTGGCCATACTCGAGCTTGGTTTAAGCGCGAGGGGATACGATAAGGTGCTTAAGATCGCGAGGACCATAGCGGACCTCGCGGGATCGGAGACTATTTCTGCGGAACATATATCGGAAGCGA
>JAQUSA010000053.1 GCA_028715315.1 Candidatus Omnitrophota bacterium
TATTTTATCGTAGGTACCGTCGCCCTTATCCTCGTATCGTCCGTGATGCTCAATTTGTCATCCAGCGGAACGTTGAAGTCCACGCGCATTATCACGCGCTTCCCGTTGAGGTCAAGGTCCTTTATGGTAAGTTTATTCATCTGTTATCAGCTCCTGCCCTTAAAGGCCTTTCTTTACGATATATTCGCAGAGATCCACGACCCTGTTCGAATATCCCCACTCGTTGTCGTACCACGAGAGGACCTTCACGAGATCGTCGCCCATCACCTTAGTGCTCATCGCGTCGACGATCGAGCTCAATACGCAATGGTTGAAGTCGACGGACACGACCGGGTCCTCGGTGTAGCCGAGTATGCCCTTCAGTTCGCCTTCGGAAGCCGCCTTCAGCGCTGCGTTGATATCTTCGATGGCCGCCTTCTTCGATAACTGGCAGGTCAAGTCCACAACCGAGACGTTCGCGACCGGTACCCTCATCGAGAAACCGTCGAGTTTGCCCTTCAGTTCGGGTATCACGAGCGAGATCGCCTTTGCGGCGCCAGTCGTCGTCGGTATCATCGATACCGCCGCGGCGCGCGACCTGCGAAGGTCAGAATGCGCCTGGTCCTGCACCCTCTGGTCGTTCGTATACGCGTGGATCGTCGTCATGAGGCCCTTGACGATGCCGTATTTGTCGTTCAGCACTTTCGCGACCGGAGCGAGGCAGTTCGTCGTGCATGACGCGTTCGATATGACATTGTGGTTCTTCGGGTCATACTTATCGTCGTTGACGCCCATCACTATAGTAATATCCTCACCCTGCGCGGGGGCTGATATGATGACCTTCTTAGCGCCGCCCTTCGTTATATGGTTCTCGGCACCCTTGACTTCCTTGCCCTTTTTATTGACGCCGTCCTTCTTGATCGTAAAGAGGCCCGTGGATTCTACGACGATCTCCACGCCGAGGTCTTTCCACGGCAGTTCGCCCGGGTCCCTTTTGGCAAGCACCTTTATCATCTTGCCGCCTGCCGAGATCGTATCCTCGGATACCGCCTTCACAACTCCCGGGAACCTTCCGTGTACCGAATCGTACTGGAATAAATATGCGTTTGTTTTTGAATCCGTGATATCGTTGATCGCAACGAGTTCCAGGTCTTTGCTGTTCTTCTCAAGAATTGCGCGCGCAACAAGACGTCCGATCCTTCCAAAACCGTTGATACCTACTTTTACCGCCATTTCTTTCCCTCCTGTTAGTGTGTTTGTGCGGATTATAGTGACACTTCCCTTAAAGCCCAAGCCGCTATCTCCGGCGGCGTCGGGTTCAGATAAAATCCGGTTCCCCACTCGAAACCCGCCGAGCGGCCCATCCTTGGCATTATCTCGATGTGCCAGTGGTAGTCCGCCCGCTCTTTCGCATCTATTGGCGATGTGTGCACGATAAAATTATATGAGGGGTCCTTAAGCGCGAGCTTCATCCTTAGCAGGGTCTCCTTTAATATCCTCGCAAGATCGACGACCTCCTCTTTCTGGATATAGCTGAACTCCGCGCTGTGTATCTTCGGGAATATCGTGAACTCGAACGGGAACCTCGACACGAACGGCGCGAAAGCTATGAAGCTCTTGTTCTCTGCGATGACCCTCTCCCTCTCGTCGATCTCCTGGTGTATCATGTCGCAGAATACGCACCTATCCCTGTATTCGAAATATCTCTCCGCCCAGCGCAGTTCCTCGACGACCCTTTTGGGGATGATCGGAAGGGCGATAAGCTGCGAATGCGGATGCTCGAGGGAGGCTCCCGCGGACACGCCGTAGTTCTTGAATATCAGTATATATTTGAACCTCTTGTCTCCCTTGAGGTCCAAGCACCTGTTCCGGTATGACCATAGTACCTGCTCGACCTCCTGGTCCATCAGGTCGCAGAGTTCCCTGTTATGGTCGGGATTCTCTATTATGACCTCATGGGCGCCTATGCCGTTCATCATATCGAACATGCCGACGCCTATCCTGTCCAGGTTGCCCTCAACCCTCAGGGCGGGAAATTTGTTAGGTATTACACGCGTTTGCCAGCCCGGAGCGTTAGGCTTCGTATCACCCTCGCGGTACGCGAATATCTCGGGAGGCGTCATCTTCTCGTTCCCGGGGCAGAACGGGCAGACGCCTTCCCTCTTTACGCGCTTTTCAGCCTCGTAATCGGAAGGGTTCTTTGCCTTATCGATCTCGATTATAACCCACCTACCGGTGATCGGGTCCCTTCTGAGTTCTGCCATTATGGCTCCATCTCGCTTAGATATTTAGCGGCATCCTCGGGAGGCGTAGGATTTATATAAAAACCGCTGCCCCACTCGAAACCTGCAACCCTTGTAAGCCTGGGCATTATCTCGAGATGCCAGTGGAAATCCTCGTCGATCGTCTTCCAATAACCCGCCTTCGGCATCCTGAACGGGGCCGTATGCAATATTATATTATAGGGCGGGTCCACAAGGGCCTTCTTAAGCTTCGTCAGGACCACTTTAAGTATCCTGGCGAGGTCCGGCCTCTTATCCTTCGGCAGGCTTGAGAAATCCGCGCCGTGCTTCTTCGGCAATACCCACATCTCGAACGGGAACCTCGAAGCGAAAGGAGTGAACGCGATAAAACCGTCTATATCCGCCACGATCCTCTTTCCCGTATCCATCTCCTGCTTTATGATATCGCAGTATATGCACCGCTCCTTGTATTCGAAATACTGCCTGGAACCCACGAGCTCATCCTTAAGCCTTATAGGGTTTACCGGCATGGCGATCAGCTGGGAGTGCGCGTGCCTGATCTTTCCCGAGCCCGCCGCAAGGCCGTAATTCTTGAATAACATCGCGTACTTGAAGCGCGGGTCCCTGCCCAGGTCCGTCATGCGCTCGATCCAGGCAGTGATCGAATTCGCTATCTGCTCTTCCGGCAGGTCAGCCATGTTATATATATGCTGAGGCGTCTCGATTATGATCTCGTGCGCGCCTACGCCGTTGATGACGTCGTATATGCCCCTTCCGTGGCGCTCTATCTTTCCCTCTATCTTCAGCACCGGGGAAACGGAAGGCACCACCCTGACCTGCCATCCGGGAGAGCCCGGCTTCGTTCCGGGATTCCTTATGGCGAATATTTCCGGCGGCGGGGTATCGTCTTCCTTGCCTTCACAGAACGGGCACGGCGATTCCGCGGTTCCCTCATCCGAAACGGAATGGGGGACAAAATCGCTCGGCCTGCGGGCCCTCTCGGTCGCTACTATGACCCACCTTCCTATGATAGGGTCTTTCCTGAACTCGGGCATCAGTCCTTCCTCCCGTTCTCCATCATCAGCTTAAGCAGGTCGTTCATTAATATGACGCCCTGCACCGCGCTGTTATCATCCTGTATAACGAGGAACTCCGCCCCGCTTGCCCGCATCTTGGCGATGGCGTCCTTCATTGATATTCCGGGCTTCACGATGGCGGCAGGCCTTTTCAGGAAATTATCCACCGGCGTTTCGAGGCCCTTCATGACCGTATCGGACGTGACAACGGCCTGCAGGTTCTTAAGCGCCATGACCTTATTTTTAATGTACGCGTAAAATTCCGTCGACAGGACCCTGTTGAAGCTCATGAACATCGGGAAATAGGGCTTCTTGTCTATAAAATTAAAGTGGCTCTGCAAGGCGCATTGCCCCACCTGCCTGTCTATCGAAAGGAAATACCTCAGGGAGCTGTCCGGTGTCTGCGCATCCAATTCCTCGGGCACCGCGGCCAGGTATGTTATCTCGAGCACCTCGTCCATCGTGACGTTCAGCCCCGGGAAATCCTTCTGTATATGATAACCGAGATCGTCGTCCTGGTCCTTGAATAAATGGACGTATTTTTCCAGCGTATCTATTGCATCCGCGAGGAATATTCCGAGCGCGACATCCTTATTATATACCATCCCGCTCGCGACAACCGCCGCATCATCCGATTGTCCGGGCCCTATCTTGTGGCGGATATACAGGTACCTGCTCTTCTCCGGGGCGGTCTTCGCGAGGTCTTCCTCGGAAATGATAAGGCCGGCCCTCTTGAACGCATCGATCGAGCCCGCATTTTCGCGGTGGGCAAGGATCTCGCCGTCCAGCGCCATCTTCTCCATCACATCGATGTTCACCGGATAGCATTTGCCGTACCCGATAGTGATACCGTATTTTTCCTCCGCGGCCGCGCGCGGCCCCGGGTCGTCCCTGAGCCCGCCGATATAGATGCCCTTAAGCACGTCCTTGGCGTTGACCTCTATCTCGCGCAGTTCCGGAACGCCGATGAAAGGCTCCCCCTTCGCATTGACCAGCCTCAATCTGGGTTTACCCTTGATGGTATCGTCAACGAAGGATGCTATATCGTCGATCAGAAGCTGCCTGCGCGATTTGACCTTATTGGGATCCAGCTTCAAGGCCCGCACGATATCGTCTATCGTCGTGTTGACATAGAAGCTCTTCTGGAAGGCGCCGGCCCCGTTATGGGCACGCCCTTCCATCGACTGGACAAATAGCAGGTCCGCTATCTCTTCAGTCGTATTTAATTCTTCGGATTCCTTAAGGTGCTGAAAATCCCGTCGAATTAACTCGCTTGGCGCAACTTTATTGTTGATCATATATGTAGGTTAATGGATAAACCAGGGAGATATTATATCATAAATCCGTGCTAATGCAAGTCATTTGAAAAACTGTCACCCGGACGGACCTTATGGCCCAGCGCATATTCCGAAGCCCTCATCCTCCTGCCGCCCTCGGCCTGCAGCTCGACGATGGTCACGGCATCCCCGGCGCAGCTTACGGTGATACCGGCCTTATCTATGGCCGTTATCTTCCCGGGCGCCGCCGGCGAGCCTGATGCGGGCACCTTCGCCAATTCGGAGCTCCATATCTTCACGGCCTTCCCTGAAAGCGCCGAAAACGCGCCCGGCCAGCCGTATAGCCCCCGTATCCTGTTATGGACCTCGGAGGCGGGTTTATGCCAGTCGATCATCCCGTCTTCCTTCTTGAGCTTCCCCGTGACCGTTACGTCCTTCGGGTCCTGCTTGCGGAACACTGCTGTGCCCGCCTTTATGGCTTCTACGGCCCCTGAAAGCAATTCCGCTCCGTCCGCTGCGAGCTTCTCCGACAGCGTCTCGGAATTATCCGACGGGAGTATGGCTGTTTCCCTCTGGGAGATTATCTCTCCGGAATCCATCTTTTCGTCAAGCCTGAAGACAGTTACGCCGGTCTTCTGCTCGCCGTTTATGATCGCCCAGCTTATAGGCGACGGTCCCCTGTATTTCGGAAGCATTGACGCGTGCAACCCCACGGAGAACATCTTCGGAAGGGCCAACAGTTTACAGGAGAGGATCTGCCCGTAGGCTATTACTATAAAGAGGTCGGCGCCGTAGCTCTCCAGCACCGATATGGCGTCCGCCTCGTCAAGGCCTTCAATGGACACAGACGGTAATCCGAGCCTGTTCGCGGCTGACCTCACGGGAGACGGCAAACTTACGAGGCGCCGGCCCTGAGGCTTGTCCTGCTTTGTAACGACCGCGGCTATCCCGTGCGTCTTGTGTAGTTTCTCCAGGCTGGGGACGGCAAAACCAGACGTCCCGAGGAAGACTATCTTCATTTGGCCTCTTTTTTGAGGCTGCGCTTTGCCATTATACGCTTGATGGGATTGAGCCTGTCAATGAATAATATCCCATCCAGGTGGTCTATCTCATGCTGGAATATCCTTGCCAGGAACCCCTTTGCCTCATAGCATACCGGGTTTCCCTTTATATCAAGCCCCTCCACGACGAGATAGGTGCTCCTGCGCACCGGGCCGTTCACCCCCGGCAGGCTCAGGCAGCCCTCCTCTTTGCTCTCGCTTCCGCGCCTTTTTATGATGGCGGGATTTATGAGCGCGTCGGCGCGCCAGCTCTCCGGTGAAGGGTTGAACGTGATTATCCTCCTTGAGACCCCTACCTGTGTGGCGGCCAGGCCTACGCCGTCAGAAGCCTTCATCGTCTCTATCATATCATCGATCAGGCGCCTGTCGGCATCGCATACCTCTTTTACCGGCAATGCCTTCCTCTTAAGCACGGGATCGGGATATTTTCGTACCTTTAATATTGACATGCCATTATTCTACTATAAATCGGCTTAAAATCCAAATCCAAAAAAGGATTGACACCTTCCCTCGAAATGTTCTATAATTTTTAAAAAGGAGCGACAAATGAGCGATGATCCGTTAAATGCCCTGCCAAAGCAGATAAAAGACTATTACGACAAGGGGATTACTGCGATACAGAGGGAAAATTTTGCCTATGCTGTGGACCTCTTCAGCTCTGCGCTCGCTTTGAAGGAGGATTTTGCGGAAGCCCGTTACTACCTCTGGTATTCATTATGGGAGAACAGCAAGCGCCATTCCAATATATTTTCTAAGATACTCGGAAAGGTCACTTCTGCCGTCCTTTCAATGCAGGCGATGTCCATGCAAAAGACCGGCAAGACCTCGCAGGCTATATACACATATGAAAAAGCGATGAGGGCGGACCCGGGAAACACCTCCGTCTTAAACGCGATCGCCGATTGCCTGATCAGCGGGGGACAGACCCTGGCCGCTATAAAGATCCTTGAAGGCGTGCCCTTGATCAATAATAACGATTATACGTGCCTGAAGAAACTTGCGGGGCTTTACAGGAGCGTTGAGAATTATGACAAGGCGAGGGCTTATTTCAGCGCCACATTAAAGGTTAACCCGAACGACATGGACGCCGAGCATGGCATCAAGGAGCTCGACGCCATAAAGACGATGGAAAAACACTTCGAGAACCAATAGGGAATATCCGTCA
>JAQUSA010000054.1 GCA_028715315.1 Candidatus Omnitrophota bacterium
AGCCTTCCGACGGGATATCGTTGAAGCACGGCAGGTCCAACACGACCTGCAAGGAGTGCCTGCCGCTCATACTCAGCGCCGGAAGCCTTATGAAATACCTGGAAGGGAAGAGGGGCGGCGAGGTGCTCGTCTTCTTCATGCCGTCCACGGGAGGCAATTGCAGGTTCGGGCAGTATAACGCGTTCTTCAACGGCCTTATAAGGAAGAAGAAGATAAGGAACCTTGCGGTCTACTCGATGGATACCCAGAACAGCTACCTTGGCATGGGCAACAGCTTTAATATCCTGGTACTGAAATCCGCGCTCATTTATGACGCGATGTATGACATAAAGAACGCGCTTAAGGCCCTGGCCAAGGACCGCCGCGAGGCGATGAGGATATTCGAGGAGCAGTGGCAGGGCATCCTGGCCTGCATCGGGAATAAGGGCGCCGGCCTTTACGGGGTGTTGGAAAAGGCGATGGACGCGCTGAAGAAGATCCCGCTGAAGCGCCCGCTGTCTGAGGCGAATACGGTGGCGATAATGGGCGAGATATACGTAAGGCGGGACGATTATTGCTGCAATCCGCTGATAGACAGGCTCGCGCAAAAGGAGATCGTCGCTAAGACGGCGCCGATGCTCGAATGGTTTTACTATGTCGATTATCTCGTGAAGAACAAGCTCGTCGGTTCCGACCTGGGGGTATCCGGAAGGGTTGAGTTCTTCATAAAGACCTTCCTGCAGAGCAGCTACGAGAGGAAGATAAAAGGGATACTGTCCCGGTCGGGCCTCTACAGCAACGAGGAGATCAACATAAAGAAGATAATGGACACCGGAAAGAAATTCTTCGACGAGCAGCTTACAGGCGAATCGATAGTCGTGGTCGGCGCGGCGATGAACGAGATAGCGGAACACGTCTCCGGCGTGATAAACGTCGGCCCGTTCGCGTGCCTGCCCACGAGGATAATAGAGTCGATATTGAACGGGAACATGAACCTAAGCGCGAAGAAGAAGCTCTTCGGCAGGGAATTCCCGGATCTTAAGGGAGTGGAGGAGTTCCCGTTCCTGTCGGTCGAGATAGACGGCACGCCGTTTCCCCCGCTGATAGAGGCGAAGATAGAGGCATTTTGCCTGCAGAGCAAGAGGCTGCACGGAAAGATGGCGGCGGGTAAGCGGTAATTATCTCAGGCGGCGCCACAGCCGGTAGAGCTCTTCGAAGCCGCACTCGTTTATCTTCCTGCCGCGTTTCTTGAGAGCCCTTTCGATATTGCCGAACCGTTTCGCGAATTTCTTTGTAGCGTTGTGCAGGGATTCCTCGGCGTCGATGCCGCCGAAGCGCGAGAGCACCACGATGACGAACAGCAGGTCGCCGATCTCCTCGGCGAGGCGGCGCTTGTTGCCGCTCTTCAGCTCCGCCTTTACCTCTTCCAGCTCTTCATCGATCTTGTTCACGACGAAATTGACGTCCGGCCAGTTGAATCCCTGCGTCGCCGCGCGTTTCGAGACCTTCTGCGCCTTTATCAGGGCGGGCAGCGTCTTCGGGACGCCGTCGAGTATGCTCTTGCGGTCCCTATAGTTCTTCTCCTGTTCCTTGCGCGATTGCCAATGCCTGTACGCGTCGTCCGGGTCCTTAGCCTTATGCTTGCCGAAGACATGGGGGTGGCGGTGAAGCATTTTTAAGGCAGATGCGCGAAGCACGTCGCCCATGTCGAACGCGCCGCGCTCTTTCGCGATCTGCGCCTGGAAGATGACCTGGAACAGGAAATCCCCGAGCTCGTCCTTCAGCTTCTCCGGGTCCTTAGAGTCGATCGCGTCGCAGAGCTCGTACGCTTCCTCTATTATATGTTTTTTGAGGGAGGCGTGCGTCTGCACCCTGTCCCACGGACAGCCGTCTTTCGCGCGCAGGCGGGCCATTATCTTTACCAGCTTATTAAGCCCGGACAGATCCGGACTTTGGGATTTTACGCTCATATAGACACGCCTTTCGGGTTAAGGTATACTGATTATAACATGAAATACATAATACTTATAGCGCTCGCTTCGCTCGCGGCGCAGCCTGCCTGCGAAGCCATTACTGCAAGGGACGATCCTGCCGCCGCCGCCGCATACAACCAGATGGCCGTGGACGCTTACAAGAACGGCTCGTACAAGGCCGCGATATCATATCTCGAGCAGGCGCTGAAACTAAACAAGGGAAATAAGACCATCGAGAATAATCTCGCGTCCGCTTACGCGAGCCAATCCGAGGTCGAATACGAAATGCGCAACCTCGCCAAGGCCGGCCAGTACGCGCAAAATGCCCTGGGCTACGACGGTAATAACACGACCGCGCTTTTCGTGCTTGCCGAAGTGAAGTATAATTCCCAGAAACTCGAGGAGGCGAAGGCCCTTTGGCAGAAGATCCTCGATATACAGCCGGATTTTAAATACGCCGAGGATATCAGGAAGAGGATAGGCAGGGCCGAGACCGAGAACAAGGTCGAAAAAGAATACCGCGCGTCCGGGATGGACCAATTCGATATCAGGTACGCCAAAGAGGGCGCGAGGACAAGCTACAACGTGCGGTATTACCTTCAGGAAGCGTACAGGATACTCGGCCAGGAGTTCGGCCTCCGGCCGCAATATAAGATAACGGTGATCCTCTATGACAATGAGGATTTCGAGGCGGTCCGCGACTGGAGGAAGGGCGCGAGCGGCGTCTACGACGGTAAGATACGGCTTCCGTTCGTAGGTTCTAAGCTCTCACCCGAAGACCTGCGCGGCGTGGTCTGGCACGAATATACGCATCTGCTGGTCAACGACATCTCCCTGGGCAAGGCCCCCAGCTGGCTGCACGAGGGGCTCGCGTATTACGAAGGGTATAAATACGCGAAGAAGGACATGACGATCCTGAAGAACGCCGTGAGGAACGACCTGCTGCTGAGTTTTAGCGAGCTCGATACGGTGCTCGACTCGGCGAACGACGAGATACAGTACCACCTTGCCGCGCAGGAGTCGTATTCGCTCGCCAAATACCTTATGAAAAGGTACAATAAGTACACGATAAAAGAAGTCCTGAAATTGCTGAGCACCGGCATGGCTTTTGAGGATGCCGCGAAGAAGAAATTTTATATCAGCACCAAAGAACTCGAAAAACGGTGGTTGAAAGAATTGAGGGCGGGAGACCTTTACTAATATGGCAGAAGAGAAGAAATTCAAATCCGGTTTTGTCGCGATAGTCGGCAGGCCGAATGTAGGTAAATCGACGGTATTGAACCGTCTCGTCGGGGAGAAGGTCGCGATAGTCACCGCGAAACCCGAGACTACGCGCAATAAGATACAGGGCATACTGACGAATAAGGACGCGCAGGTGGCCTTCGTCGATACGCCCGGCATACACAAGCCGAAGAACCTGCTCGGGAAGTATATAACGAAGGCCGCGAAGGACTCGCTGCTGGAGGTGGACCTCGTCATATTCATAATAGACATGACAAAGGGCATAACCGACGAGGACAAGCTGATATTCAAGATGGTAAAGGAGGCCGCGAAGCCGGCGATACTTTTGATCAATAAGGTCGACCTCAGGAGCAAATCGCTGGCGCTGCCGCTGATAGAGGAGTCATTGAAGCTCTATGATTTTAAGGAGATAATCCCGACTTCAGCGACGATGGGCGATAACATGGACGCCGTGCTGGCCAAGGTCATAGAGCACCTGCCGTCCGGGCCGAAACTTTTTTCCGACGACCAATTGACCGACAAGAGCGAGAGGTTCATGGCTGGCGAGATAGTCCGCGAGAAGGCGCTCGAACTTACGCATGAAGAGGTCCCGCATTCCATCGCGGTGCTGATCGAGGAATTCTCCGACAGGCCGAAGAAGGTGACATATATCCGGGCGACGATATACGTCGAGCGCCAGTCGCAGAAGAAGATTATTGTGGGCCACCGCGGGCAGATGCTTAAGTATATCGGGGAGGCCGCGAGAAACGACATACAGAAGCTGCTCGGAAGGCACGTATATATCGAGCTGTGGGTGAAGGTCCATGAGAACTGGCGCAAGGACATACAGGCCCTGAAGATGCTCGGTTACGTTTAATTTGATGGAAATGAAACGATATATTACACCGGTTGCCCTGTTCGCGGTCATTATCGTCACCTTTGTGTCCTTTTATCCGTGTTTATGCAACGGTTTTACCTTATGGGACGATAATAGTTTTGTAACAGAGAACAGCCTCATAAAGGACTTGTCCTTCCGGGGCGTTGCCAGGATCTTCTCCGAGATACAGTTCTTTAATTATAGCCCCCTGGCGCTCCTGTCTTACGCCGTGGAATATCATTTCGTCGGGCTCGGCGACCCGTTCGTATTCCATGCCACCAATCTCGTGCTGCACCTGCTGAACTGCATCCTGGTGTTCTGGTTCATCCGCCTCATAAGCAGGAACACGGCGGTCTCGTTTATCACGGCCCTGTTATTCGGCATACACCCCATGCACGTCGAATCGGTCGCCTGGATCTCCGAGAGAAGGGACGTGCTTTATTCGTTCTTTTTCATGTCATCCCTTATAGCCTATTTTTATTACCTGAAAAGGGGGAAGGACGCCGGGTGCTATTATCTCTCCCTGTGCCTGTTCCTCCTTTCGGCCTTCTCCAAGACCATGGCCGCGACAATGCCCGCGGTATTGCTCCTCGTCGACTATCTCATGCGGCGTAAGATAGACCGGAAGGCCCTGCTGGAGAAGGCGCCCTTCCTGGCCATATCTTGCGTCTTCTGTACCGTTATATATTTCGCGCAGCGCATCTCGGGTTTTATGGGCCAGGGAGGTTTCGATCCGGCCAATAACGCGGCAGTAGCTATATACGGCCTGGGTTTTTATCTGGAGAAACTCGTCTTTCCGTCCGGCCTTTCCGCGTTCTATCCGTATCCTAACGGCATCAACAGTGCCATCGGCGGGATATTCCTGCCTTCGCTGCCGTTATTGCTGGCCGTCTCGGTGGCCGTCATAATATCGGCGAGGTATACGAGGAAAGCGGTATTCGGCGCCATATTCTTCCTGGCCGTGATCTTTCCGGTAATTAAGTTCATTCCCCTGGGCCGGGCCATAGTGGCTGACCGGTATACGTATATCGCGTATATCGGGTTATTTTACGTTATAGCGGAGGGCCTCTGCTACCTGTCCCGGAAGGGAACCCCGTATAAGACCGCCGTATCCGTATTGTCGGCCGCTTTTATATGTTTCTTTTCTATTTTGACATGGCAGCGGTGTTCCGTATGGAAGGATGACATCTCCCTCTGGAATGACGCGCTCAAGCGCTATCCGAGCACCGAGGCCTATCTGGGCCGCGGCGTAGCCCATGCCAATGCGGGCCGGATCGACGAGGCGATGCGGGATTACAACAAAGCGCTCGAGATCGATCCGTATTTCAGTGATACCCATACCAACAGGGGAAATCTTTACGCGGCGAGGGCGGAGTTGGATAAGGCGATAGAGGATTATTCCATGGCGATAATGCTCAGCCCGGGCGCCTACAAGCCTTATTATAACCGCGGCGTCGTTTACAACAGGATCGGGGATTACGGGAAATCGATACCGGATTTCAGCGAGGCCATAAAACTCAGGCCCGATTGCGCCGAGGCCTATCTGGGCCGCGGCGCGAGTTTCGGCAACACCGGGGAAGAGGAGAAGGCGATCCTTGATTTTAATAAAGCTATCCTCATCGACCCGGGCTGCCGGGAGGCTTACCGCAACAGGATAATATATTATAAGGCAAAGGGAGAAACCGCTAAAGCCGCAGAGGATATGCGCAAGCTGCGCGAGCTTGAAAATATAGTTTCCGGCCCTTGAATTTTCGCCTTTATGTGGCATACTCTAATTGACCGAAAGGGCGGTCCGGCCGTCGGTCGGACCTGACGCTCGGTGCGAAATACCCAAAGCGCACCGACCCCTATCAGGGCCGAAAGGGCGTGACGCAAAACCTCGGGCCTAAACTGAGGCCATTCCAGGTGGCACAGCAGGGCGGCGTGGTTACCGAAACCGGAGAAAAGGTCAAAGGCGTAGGTTGCCTCCCTTCATCGGTCGACGTAAGATTTCGCCAGCGGCTGAAATGGAACCGGGAAGTAAGCGGCAGTATCGAAGTAAGCAGCAAGGAAGGGTTTGAAAGCCGCTGGCAGCTTTTTTGGCTTCCTCGCATGGCAAGCGTTATCGCGCTTGCCATTTTGTTTTATAGCCTATATAATACAGGGGATGAACCCTGCCAACGTAAGCAATTATGACAGAGCCGCGGTAGTAAGGAAGATACCGCTTTTTTCTGACCTCCCTCAGGTAGCGCAGAAGATGATAGAAGAGCGCTGCTATATAGCGGAGTACAGGAAGGACCATGTCCTGTACCGCGAAGGCCTTACGGCGGACTCTTTCTACTGTATAGTCTCAGGACGGGCCAAGGTGTTCGTGAAGACCCCTTCGGGAGAAGAGAAGACCCTCATATTCCTGCACAGGGGCGATTATGTAGGGATCGTATCCCTGCTTACGAACGAGCCCCATTCCGCTTCCGTGCAGATGATGAACGATTCGGTCGTCCTCAGGATAGACAAGAAGGATTTCAATTCGCTCATAAGCGAGATCCCGCAGCTTGCGCTGAAGCTCAGCGAATCCCT
>JAQUSA010000055.1 GCA_028715315.1 Candidatus Omnitrophota bacterium
GCGCGTGATATGATGAGATCGGCCGCAGCGTACGCGGAGCCGATCTCATCCACGAAATCGCATACGCGGCCGCTTATCCCGCTTCCCCCGTATTTTTTCTGGACATCGTTATAATTCTTCATGCCGGCTATATGTATAATATTCAGCTGCGCCTTCTCCTCCGCGCCCAGCAGGCCGAGCATGTCGCCGACGACCGTATTTATCGCCTGCGAGCCCTGGCTGCCGCCCAATATCAGGACCGTAAATCTCCCGGGATCCAGGCCGTAGCGCGCCTGCGCTTCCTTCCTTCCTGCGGACAACAGCCCCGCGCGTATAGGGTTACCCGTGAAGACCGCCTTCTTCCCGAACGCCTTCTCGGTCTCTTTGAAACTTACCGCGACGCGCCGGGAAAACAGGGCGAGCATCTTGTTCGCGAGCCCCGCATCGCAATTCTGCTCGTGCAGGAAAAGCTTCCTGCCTGCCAGCGCGCCGAAGATACAGACCGGGAAAGATGCGTACCCTCCGAAGCCGACTATAATGTCCGGCTTATATTCCGATAGCAGCCTGATCGAACCGGCCGACGCCGACATGAACCTGCCGATGAATTTCAGGAATCCCAGCGGGTTACGGGAGATCTTCGCCGCCGGCAGGAGCTTGTAAGGCAGGCCGAACGACCCGAATAATTTTTGCTCGAGCGGATGGTCCGTCCCGGCCAGCAGCAGATCCTTGATGCCGCGCGCGTTGAGTTCCTGCGCGAGGCTCAGCCCGGGAAAAATATGCCCCCCGGTCCCGCCGCACGCTATGAGTATCTTCAATTATTGTTCCTTCTCGTAAGGCGTTTCGCTGTACTTAGCTATATTCAGCAGCAGCGCGACGCCGATCATATCGAAGACGAGCGACGAGCCGCCGTAGCTTATGAACGGCAGCGGCAATCCCTTCGTGGGCATCGAGCCGGTCGCCACGGCTATGTTAATTATCGCCTCCAGCGCTATCATGGATACGATCCCGAGCGCCGCCAGGTGCCCGAAGAGGTCCCTGGCCCTCAACGCTATCCTGAACCCTATCCAGATGAACAGGATGAACAGGATTATTACCGCGCCCGCGCCGATGAGTCCGAGTTCCTCGCCTATTATGGAAAATATGAAATCCGTGTGGCAGCCCGGCAGGTAAAGCAGCTTCTGCCTGGACTGCCCAAGCCCGACGCCGAGGATCCCGCCGGAGCCCAACGCTATATACGACTGGATTATCTGGAATCCCACCCCCTGCGGGTCCTTCCACGGGTCGATGAATGCCAGGATCCTGCGCATCCTGTACGCCTTATGCAGCACAAGGACCAGCAGCACCGGGATCGAGCCGACGATCATCGGGACGAGATGCCCGAGCTTCATTCCCGCGACGAAGAGCATCATGACCGCGACGATGCTTATAGCGACCGCCGTCCCGAGGTCCGGTTCCAGGAGTATGAGGCCGACGCTCACTCCGAGCATTATCATCGGAGGCATGAACCCTTCCCAGAAACTGCGGATGTCGCCCTGTTTCCTCGACAGGAAGTCCGCGAAATAGAGTATCATCACGAGCTTAGCGACCTGCGACGGCTGGAAACTCAGGAAAGAGAACCTGAACCACCTGCGCGCGCCGGCTATCTCGCGGCTTATTCCAGGTATCAGCACAAGTATCAGCAGCAGGAACGTCGCTATCAGCACGGGCTTGACGTATTTCTTCAGCGCATTGTAATCCGCGGACATTATCATCAGCGAGGCTATCATGCCGAGGAACAGGTAGAGCAGCTGGCGCTTAAGGTAATACGCGCTGTCCTTAAGGAACTCATGCGCGTTGATCGCGCTGGCGCTGTAGACCATGACGACCCCTATCGCGAGGAGTATCACGGTGACCATGAACAGCTGCGTCCTGAGCTTTCTCACTTCCCTGCCGCCCTCCCGCCTATGGAACGGACTATCCCCTTGAACACCCTTCCCCTCTCTTCGAAATTCCTGAACATGTCGAAGCTGGCGCACATCGGCGACAGCAGCACGCAATCGCCCTTCGCGGCCCCGGCGAACGCTTTCTTTACGGCATCATCCATGGTGCCGGCAAAGACATAAGGCGCAACGCCGGAGAGATGTTCCCTTATCTTCTCCTTCGCCTCGCCGATAAGGACGAGCCTCTTAACCTTCGAGCCGACAGCTTCCCTCGCTTTCCTGAAATCGCTGCCCTTGTCGTGCCCGCCGGCGATGAGTATCACCGGCTTCACGCATGATTCCAGCGCCATTATCGTCGCGAGGACCGTCGTCCCCTTCGAGTCATTTATGAACTCCACGCCGCGGATATCCGAGACATGCTCGAACCGGTGTTCGAGCCCCCTGAAACCCTTAAGCGCCTGCCTGACCTTTTCCGGCTTTATGCCGAATATCGAGGCCACCTGCAGGCAGGCAAGGACGTTCTCTATATTATGCGCGCCCTTTATCCTGAGCTCCTCTTCGCCGCAGGGCAGCTGCGGCGTATTTTTCCTGCGCGAGAAGAACAGCGCGCGCGCCTTCGTCTTCGTCCTGAGCTTCCTTACGAGAGGATCGTCATAGTTCAACACGGCCCAGTCCCTTCCGTCCTGGTTCTCGAAGACCCGGGCCTTCGCTCTCATGTAAGCGGCCAGGCCGGAATGCCTGTCAAAATGGTTCTGGGATATGTTCAGCATGACCGCCACATGCGGCCGGAACGATCTTATGCCCTCAAGCTGGAAGGAACTCACCTCGAGGACCACTATCGAGTCCTTGCGAACATTTGCGATCTCGCCGCAGAACGGGTTGCCGATATTCCCGCATACTACCGCGCGCTTCCCGCCCTTTTTCAGTATCTCCCCGATCAGCGTCGTGGTGGTGGATTTCCCGTTAGTCCCCGTGACGGCGATTATCGGCGCGGGGCAGCACAGGTAACCGAGCTCTATCTCGCCTATGACAGGGACCTTATATCGCGCGGCCCATTCCAGGACGGGCGAACCGCCGGGAACGCCCGGGCTTATCACGATGAGGTCCTTGCCCTGTATGAAATCCCGGCTGTGCCTCCCGAGCTCAACGGTAATACCCCTCTTCCGCAGCAGGCGCATATGCGCCCTGAGCGCCGCGGAATCGCCCGAGTCCGTAGCCCATACCGCCGCCCCCCGCTTCTTAAGAAGCAACGCCGCGGCCATCCCGCTCTTAGCGAGGCCGGCTACGGTGACTTTTTTTCCTTTGAATTCATTCATCTTAGTTTCAGCGTCGATAGGCTTATCAATGCCAGTATTATCCCTATTATCCAGAACCTGATGACGACCTTGGTCTCAGACCATCCCTTCATCTGGAAATGGTGGTGGATCGGCGCCATCAGGAATATCCTCTTCTTGAACAACTTGAAAGACGCCACCTGAAATATGACCGACAGCGCCTCCATCACGAATATCCCGCCCACTATGAGAAGCAACAGCTCCTTTTTTGTAAAGGTCGCTACGACGCCTATCGCCCCGCCCAACGCCAGCGAACCCGTATCGCCCATGAAGACGTTCGCGGGAAAGGAGTTGAACCATAAGAACCCGAGCCCCGCGCCCAGCATGGCCGCGCAAAATACGGCGAGTTCGCCCGCGCCCGGGATATGGATTATATTCAGGTATTCGCTCATATTCACGTTGCCCGTTATATAGCTCAACGCGGCATACGTCAGCACGACGATTATTATGCAGCCGATAGCCAGGCCGTCAAGCCCGTCGGTCAGGTTGACCGCGTTGGACGAGCCGACTATCACGATCATCGTGAACAGCACGTAGAAGACCCCGAGGTTTATGACCAGGTCCTTAAGGAAGGGCACGTCGAGGTTCTTGCCTATCTGCGGGTCGAAATAAACGAAGAGCCCGAGCATAAGGCCGAGCATGATCTGCCCTATGAACTTCGACCTGGCGGTCAACCCTGTCGATTTCTTAAGCTTCATCTTAAGATAATCGTCAAGGAACCCGACAGCGCAGAGCCATATTATCGAGACGAGCGAGAGGAGGACATATTTGTTATTAAGGTCGCCCCATAACAGCGTGGATAGGACGATCGCCGTGACTATAAGGAGCCCGCCCATGGTCGGTGTGCCCGCCTTGTTCTTGTGCATCTCGTATATGCCCTTCGCGTCATCCGCGGCCCTGACGACCTGGCCGATCTTAAGCTCGCGCAATTTTTCTATGATGAACGGACCCAGTATCACGCACAGGAGGAACGACGTGACCGCCGCGCCCGCGGCGCGGAAACTGATGTACTTGAAGACATTGAACCCGAAAAATATATCCCTTAGCGGATAGAGCAGGTGATAAAACACTTTTTGATCTCCTCCATCTTCATGCCGCGCGAACCTTTGACGAGAACCAGATCCCCCTCCCGTAATATGCCTTTCAAGGCCTTTGCGGCCTCTACGGAATTATCAAAACGGAGGAGGGTTTCACCGCCGATTCCCTCCTCCCGAGCGCCCTCCAGGATATACCCGGAGAGCGAGCCCACACTCACAATAATATCCACACCCGCCATCGCCGCAATGCGGCCGACATTGCGGTGCATCTCAGGGGCCCCGGCGCCGAGCTCGAGCATGTCTCCGGCTACTAGCACCTTCCTCTTTCCCGGGCCCATGTTGCAAAGGGCCTCAATCGCGCTGTTCATCGAAAGCGGGTTTGAATTATAGCAGTCGAAGATGAAGTCTATTCCGCCGCACGAGGCGAATTCCATCCTGAGCTTGGGCAGTTCGAAATCCTCGAGCGCTTTCACGGCATCGGCCGTCTCTACGCCGTAGAGCGAACCCGCGGCGATCGCCGCAAGGGCATTGTATATATTATGGCGCCCCAGGACCTTAAGTTCGACCGGGTGCACGCCGTTCATGACGAAACTGATCCCGCAATTGGCCTCCCGGATATTATCCGCAAAATAATCGCATTCCTTGCCGAACCCGAAGGTCACGACCTCATCGCAAATCTTCCGGGCCGAATCGACAAGTTTTGGATCGTTGCCGTTGACCACCGCGGAGCCATCCTCCCCCACCCTCTTTAAGAGGTCGAGTTTTTCCGTCCTGACATTGTCGACCGTCCCGAAAAACTCGAGGTGCGAAGGGCCCGCGTTAATTATCATGCCGCAGTTCGGCTGGACGATATCGGAAAGATACGCTATCTCGCCCGGATGGTTGGTGCCCATTTCGGTCACCGCGATCTCATGGCTGCCGTCCATCCTGAGCAGGGTCTGCGGCACGCCCACGAAATTATTCTCCGTGCCTTCGTTCTTTAATACCTTATATTTCGCCGAAAGGATGCGCGAGAGCATCTCCTTCGTGGTCGTCTTCCCGTTGGAGCCCGTCAGGGCGATTACTGGAATATCGAAACGGCGGCGGTAATAGCCCGCGATCTTCCCTAATGCCTTGAGCGTATCACCCACTTTTATGACCGCGATGCCCTGCTGCGTCGGCGCATCGCGGCAGACGACCGCGCCCTTGGCGCCCTGTTTGGCGGCCCCGGCGATGAAATCATGCCCGTCGTAGTTCGGCCCCTTCAGCGCCACAAAGAGCGATCCCGCAGGTATCTTCCTGGTGTCGGTAGATACGCAGGTAAATACGGCCGACGCGTCACCGGCCGATAAGGTTCCCTCCGCAGCGTCCAATATGTCCTTAACGTTAAGCAAGTATCTTCCTCGCGACTTCCCTGTCGTCAAAGGATATCGTCGTGTTCTTGAGCACCTGGTAGGCCTCGTGCCCTTTTCCCGCTATAAGCACACAGTCGCCCTCTCCGGCGCCGGATAGCGCTTCCCTTATCGCCTGCGCCCTGTCCAGTATGACCTTATAATTTTTGCCCTTCATGCCTTCCGTTATCATCGCGGCGATCGCCTCCGGCTCCTCGCTGCGGGGATTATCGGAGGTCACATATACGAAATCCGCCGTATCGCCTGCCACCTTTCCCATGCGCGGGCGCTTGGTCCTGTCCCTGTCGCCTCCGCAGCCGAAGACGACTATGATCTTCTTCTTTATCAGGGGCTTCAGCGCGGAGAGGACGTTGCTGAGCGCGTCATCCGTATGCGCGTAATCGACGAAGACCTTGAACGGCTGCCCGCACTCCACCGGTTCGAGCCTGCCCGGTACCGCGCGCAGCTTTTCTATCCCCCGCTTTACCTCCTCAGGGGAAAACCCCAGGCTTATTCCGCATGCGGCCGCGGAGACCATGTTATAAACGTTATGCATGCCTATCAGCGCGGATACGATCGCGAACCTGCCTCCCGGGTAATTGACCATGAACCTCGTGCCGTCAAGCGAGAGCTCTGTATCCGTCGCGAGGAAATCAGCCACAAGTTTTGTCCCGTATGTCACGACACGTCCCCCGGAAACCTTAATGAGCTTACGGCCCCACTCGTCGTCGATATTAATCACCGCCTGGGCCGAGTCATTCAAATTCGAAAACAGGCGGGATTTGGCCCTAAAATATTCCTCCATCGTCTTATGGTAGTCAAGATGGTCGCCGGTAAGGTTCGTGAAGATGGCGGCGCTGAAGGAGATGCCGCCGGTCCTGTTCTGGTCGAGCGCATGTGAAGAGACCTCCATGACAAGGTGGTCGCTCCCGCCCTTTACCATCTCACCCA
>JAQUSA010000056.1 GCA_028715315.1 Candidatus Omnitrophota bacterium
CCATCAGCAGGTCGTGGACATGATGGTTAGGCAGGTCCACATAAAGCTTTATCTCTTCCTTTATCACATGACGTTCTTTTTTGATATCTCCGGGAGAGAACCTGGCGTTGAAAACCATATCGGAAAGCACATCGAGCGCGTTTTCCATGTCCCTGTTAAGGACTTTTACCAGATAGCATGTGAATTCCTCTGATGTAAACCCGTTCATCGCGCCGCCGCGGCCCTCGATCTGCTGCTTTATGTCCTCTGCGGAACGCTTCTTCGTCCCCTTGAATAGCAAATGTTCGATGAAATGGGATACGCCTGATATCTTCTTGGGCTCATAGCGCCCGCCGACGCCAAGCCATACGCCGATCGCGAGCGAGTCCCTGTCCGGCAGGCTCCTAGCGGAGCAGCGCGTCCCGTTCTTAAGCGTGTCAAGTTCGTACATTATTTTTTAGCCTCTCGAGGTACGATTCAAGTATGAGTTGCGCAGCGACCTTGTCTATCACGTTCTTCCTCTTCCTGCGCGATACGTCCGATGATATCAGGAACTTCTCGCTCTCCTTGGTGGATAAGCGCTCGTCATATGTGGCCACCGGGATGCCTGCGGAGGCCTTGAGCAGTTCCACGAATTCCGCGACCTTGTCGGCGCTCTTTCCCTTGGTGCCGTCCATGTTTATAGGCATGCCCACAACTATCGATTCCGCGCCGTATTCGGAGATTATGGCGTTTATCGCCTTCAGGTCTTCCTCAATATTCTTTCTCTCTATTACGGTCACTCCCTGCGCGATGATTCCGAGCGGGTCGCTCACGGCGACGCCTATCCTTTTTTCTCCGAAATCCAGGCCAAGCACTCTCATCAAAGGTACTTTTTCAGCTCCTTATCTTCCTTCATCATGGAGATCAGTTTCTTTACGTCCTGCGCCAGGTCCCTGCGGCAGACGAGGACGCAATCCCCGTCGCGGACCACTATTATGTTATCCACCCCGATGGTCCCTATCACTCCCTGGGCGGAAACGATCACCGAATCCCTCGTCTCGATCGCCTTGTGCGATCCGATCGAAAAATTGCCGTTTGAATCGGTGGAGAGATGCCTTGCCAGCGAATCCCACGAACCGAGGTCATCCCAGTAGAATTTACCCTCGACGGCAAATATCCTCTTTTCCTTTTCAAGGACGCCGTAATCTATCGATATCTCCTCGAGGTTGGGATAGACCTGCTTAAGCCTGCTGTTAAAGCTGAACCGGCCTATGCTCGGCTCGAGAAGCTGGAGCCCGAGATAGAGCCTCGGCAGGTTCTCCTTTATCGCGTCGAGTATGCTCGTTGCCTTCCAGATGAACATGCCGCTGTTCCAGTAGTATCTCTTCTCCCTCAGGAACCTTACGGCGTTCTGAAGGCTCGGTTTTTCCACAAATGCCATTACCCTGTGGACCACCGCCTTAAGGCCGGGCCTCTTTATCCTGAACTGTCCGCTCGTGTCTATCCTCAGGTAACCGTATCCGGTAGCGGGAAAGGTCGGCTTTACGCCTATCGTGACAAGGCCGTTTGACGCCTCCGCGACCTCCACGCCCGTAAGCAGCGCGTCGATGAACCTGTCTTTTTCCTTTATCAGGTGGTCCGAGGGCAGCACGATCATGGTCGCGCGCGGGTCGCGCTTCTTTATTATCATGGCGGCAAGCCCGCATGCTGCTGCCGTATTCCTCGCGGCCGGCTCCGAGACTATATTCTTTATGGACGGCAGGTCAGCCTTGATGGAGCCGAGCTGCTCTTTGTTGGTTATGACGTAGATCCTGTCATTCGGTACGATTGTGCTGATGCGGGAGACGGTCTCCTGTATCAGTGACCGTTTTCCCATTAGTTTCAGTGTCTGCTTAGGCGTCCTGATCCTGCTCTTCGGCCAGAACCTTTCGCCCCTGCCTCCGGCGATTATAACGGCATAGATATTTTTCTTAATGGGACGCCTCCGCAAGTTTTTGCACATAGTCTCCTACGTTCCCGATAAACCGCTTTTTGGCGGAGTTTCTCTCCATCTCCCTGACTATGGCGGAACCGACTATAGCTCCGTCGGCCGCGCGGCATATCTGCCTGACCTGCCCAGGGCTCGATACGCCGAAACCGACGCATACCGGCAGTTTCGAACGCCTCTTGATGAGCCTGACCCTCGATGAGAGTTCCGCCGGAAGCGAGGATCTCGCGCCGGTTATGCCGGTCAGTGATACGTAATAGATGAATCCCCTAGAATTTTTCGAAATAAGCTTTATCCTGTCCGGGGTACTTGTGGGGCTGAGCAGAAAGATAGTCGCAAAATCCTTTTTCCTCGATGCGCTGATGAGTTCGCCGGCTTCTTCCGGCGGCAGGTCAGGTATGATCGCGCCGTCCACGCCGTTCCTTGCGCAGTCAGAGATAAATTTATTGACCCCGTATTTCAGGATCGGGTTATAGTAACCCATAAGGACTATGGGTATCTCCGTTTTATTCCGTAATTCTCCGACGGCAGAGATCACATCCTTAAGCTTCGTGCCTCGTTTTAGCGCCCTCTCGGACGATACCTGTATCGTCGGGCCGTCCGCGACCGGGTCGGAGAACGGGATCCCCAGCTCGATTATATCCGCTCCGCGCGCCTCGAACTCGAGCACTAGCTTCTTCGTGTTCTGCAGCCCGTAGTCGCCCGCCGTAATGAAGGTGACAAGCGCCTTCCGTCCGGGTTTTTTTAGTTCCGCGAATTTTTTATCTATCCTGTTCATTTTTTTCCGATAATATGCGCGATACCATGTCGACGTCCTTGTCGCCTCTCCCTGAAAGGCATACGACCACAAGGTCACTCTTCTTTAGCTTCCGGGATACCTTTGCCAGGTACGCGACCGCATGCGAAGATTCCAAGGCGGGTATTATGCCCTCGGTCTCCGATAATAGCCGGAAAGCGTCCAACGCCTCTCCGTCGGTAGCGGAGAAATATTTTGCGCGCCCCGTATCCTTGAAAAATGAATGTTCCGGGCCGACTCCCGGGTAATCAAGGCCCGCCGATATGGAATGCGCTATCTTTATCTGGCCGGCCTCATCCTGTAACAGGTAGCTCTTGCTTCCGTGGAGTACGCCGATCCCGCCTCTTTCCAGGGTGGCCGCGTGCATTCCCGTCGAGAGGCCTTTTCCCGCCGCCTCTACGCCTATAAATTTGACATTCCTGTCATGCAGGAACGGGTAGAATAAACCCATCGAGTTAGACCCGCCTCCGACGCACGCCATGAGGTAGTCAGGCAGCCTTCCTTCGGCTCTCAGTATCTGGCGTTTCGCTTCGGTGCCTATTACCGACTGGAAATCCCTTACCATCATCGGGAAAGGATGCGGGCCGGCCACAGAACCTATGCAGTAATGCGTCGTCCTTACATTCGTGACCCAGTCCCTCATCGTCTCGTTCATCGCGTCCTTGAGGGTCCTGCTGCCGCTCTTTACCGGATTGACCTTGGCGCCGAGAAGTTTCATCCTGAAGACGTTAAGCGATTGGCGCTGCACATCCTCCTCGCCCATAAATACTTCGCAGTCGAGGCCGAAAAGCGCCGCTACCGTTGCCGTAGCGACTCCGTGCTGGCCGGCTCCCGTCTCGGCGATGATGCGCTTCTTGCCCATCCTCACGGTAAGCAGGCCCTGGCCCAGCGTATTGTTTATCTTGTGGGAACCCGTATGCAGGAGGTCTTCTCTTTTGAGGTATATCTTGGGGCCCTTAAGGGCTTTCGTAAGCCGCGCGGCATAATAAAGGTTGCTCGGCCTTCCGGCGTACTCCTCCAGATAATACCGGAGCTGCTCGGAGAATTTCCTGTCGTTTTTCGCGGCCTTATAAGCGCCCTCGAGCTCCTCGAGCGCCGTCATAAGCGTCTCCGGGACGTATTTCCCTCCGAAGACCCCAAAATGGCCTTTTCTGTCAGGCAGTTTCACGTCATAACCCCTTTATTTTGATTGAATAAAATAGAAGTTTATCACAGAGTAGGTGCTTAGTCAATCCATATTACTGGCGGGCGGTATCCTGCGGTAGCTATTTTAATATCTTTATGACGGAATTCTCGCGTGTCTTGCTTTGCAACTTAAGGCGTTCATCAATAATGAGCTGTATCTGCTCGCTCATGGTCGAAGGCTTTACCTGCATCGAAGGGTCATCCTTAAACCTGAGGGCCAGCGAAAGCTTCAGGTCCTTGTCGAATATAGGTTCCCCGTTAACGGTGGCGATGACCTTGCCGCCCGAGACTGCGGAAGCCGGCTTTTCAGCCGGCCTCCCGCATCCTGTTAATATAAACGTTAAAATTAATATTAAAGCTATGTGCATCTTCATGTTATTCTGGCCTTGTCCCGGCAATTCCGGCACCGACGCCCTCCATGGAGCCGTTTCCGTAGATTCCGCCCGCTGCACCATAGTATGGATTATTATTCGGTCCTGTAATGTCGACATTGGCGGTCCAGGTCCCATCAGGGTTCCACGTTCCGTTGCTTAACGTGGCGGAATAAATACCGTTCCCGGTATTTACCTGCCAACCTAAATCAGGTGAGCCTGTATAATTACCTCCCAAATATGCAGTAAATAACTCACGTAAACCGTCCGTATAGATACTAAGGTCCACCGCCATGTTCGTTATGGTCCCGTTCGCTACCATGCTGCCTGTTTGATTAAGCAGCCCTGTATAGGTCTCGGTTATCGGTATCTGGACCATAGCAGCTATAGCTTCATTATCGAAACCAAGAGCATCGGTAGTTAGTTCGGCGAGGTCTACCCATTGACCGACGAACGCGGTCTGGATAGTGGTATCCACGCCCGCTTCATAGAAGCCGGACATGTCACCCTCGACGCGTCCGACATTCATAGTCAGGTATTTTCCGGTCTCGCTGTCCCAATCTTCGGGAGAGAGGGATATACCCCTGAACGAACCGTTGACATCGCCTTCCCTTACGCCTTCATACGCGATGTCCGGGACGCTGTTTGTGCCGTTTGCGGATAACAGCAGGTAGCTCACGCCATAACCTGTATCAGCCACCACACCACCAAGGGCCGTCCTCCAGGTGCCGTCAGTAACGACGGAATCCGATTGCGCGAGCATGGTGCCTCTGACTATTCCCCAGTCGTCATAAGCGGCTAAACTAGCTGCCGACGCCTGCACTATCTGCGCCTCCAACGGGTTGCCGTTGATATTTCCGTTGCCGTCCGCCCTGAAAATGTTCTCTTCTATTGCGATGTTATCAATCAATGACGACGGGTCCATGGATATGTAGTCCATCATGACGGATGGCGTCCATGTTCCCTCGGCCTGCCATATGCCGACGTCCATATCTTCGTCGTAACCCAGGTATTCGGTTGGCATTGCGCAATAAAGGCCATCCGAGCTGCCGCGCAGGATGCCTGCCTGGTAGCCGTCCTCGCCGGGTGAAATGAACAATGCCGCCGTATACATGTTCGGCAGCCGCCCGTTACGCGCCGTGCCGACGGTCCATCCCCAGAACGCGCCTTCGCCGTCATCGGTCGTATCGGTCCCGTCATAGCCGTTGAAGCTGTTTATCTGGGAACCTATCAGATATGCGCTGCGGTCCAGGTCTCCCTCGTATTCGCCCATCGTTATTACGTCGAAGGAGCCGCCAGCCCACCATTCCTGCTGTGTACTTCCTATATTTCCGTAGGTGATGCCGTTTTCGACAAATCCGTCTTCGTCATAAAAGATGTACCCGTCCGATAAGCCGCTCAGGGTAAGGTACTCAGCCTGCGCTACGCCAAGCGAAAGGGATTCCCATTCATTATATTCCGTGCCATATACGCCGAGCATCTTGCCTGTGAACGCGGTAAGTTCCCTGTTCGACAGCACTTTTCCGGAAATGTCGGCGCTAAATTCTCCGTCCTCCCATGATGTGCCGTCAATGAATGCGAGCGTATATGTTGAGTAGAGGCCGTCTCCATCGTATTCCACATCACCCATAGCCGCCGTCCAGTTGTCCTCAGGGATATCGCCGAACGTGCCGGAGCTTGCGGCCCTCCAAAGGCTCCAATTCTGGTCGACCAGGGCCAGCGATTCGCCTCCGAGCGTTCCCCTGATATCCCCTCCTATAGCGCCGTAGATATCGTTGTAATCGAGGGCTTCATCGCCGCCGAGCAAAACCTCGGGCGCATATTCCGTAGGAAGGTCGAGGAAATATGCCAGTTTTCCTGACGCGCCGAACATACCGAGTGACGGGTAGAAATCCCCGCCGAACGTATCATAATTACCGGTTTCGTCGGCCGACATTATGTATCCGGTGCGATATCCTTCATCGGTCTCCCTGATATAGATGGAAAGCAGCATTCCCTCGAGCCTGTTTTCCATTGAAGTGCCGCCCACGGTGCCGGAAGCGACGGCGTTGTCGTCGGTTATGATCACGAAATCGGATGCCCAAAGATAGCAATCCCCGTTATAACCGTCATCGTTGAGGTCCGGGTTGTATGAACTCCCGATGAGCGTGAAACCGGCCGGGCCTTCCCAAATGTTACCGGATCCGCCGAATACGCCGCTAAGGTCCCCGGATTCGGGATAGAACCCGCCCCAGTCCTCCTCGACATTGCCGAACCCTCCTTCGGTAAGGAT
>JAQUSA010000057.1:0-2410 GCA_028715315.1 Candidatus Omnitrophota bacterium
CCCTGAACTGGGGTTCCGTCACGCACAACGGCGTCCCCGCCGGAAGGTTCTCGATGTTATGGTACATCAGCACCGGCGGATAATACTTCGCGTCCAGAAAGAGCTTCGCGCCTAATGCGGCCAGAGACAGCGCCGCCAAAACGGCCAAAATGACGGGAAGACGCGGCCCCTTATTTTTTGCCGGTCCCATCCAGCGCCTCCCTGTATACTTCGAGCGTCTGTCTCGCCATGCGTTCGGCCGAGAAATTTGACGCGGCATACCGCTTCGCGGAGATCTTTATGCGCTGCGCTAATTCTTTATCATCCAGCACGCGGCATATCGCCGCGGAAATATGGTCCGGGTCGCACGCCTCGATGAGCACTCCGAGCTCCCCGTCGTTCAGCATCTCCCTGAACCCGCCGACGCCGGTCGATGCTACGGGCACCCCCATCAGCATCGCCTCTACGATAGCCAGGCCGAAACCTTCCTGTAATCCCGGCCTCGCGAACACGTCCATTATAGCAAGAAATTCGTCCGCGTTTAAGGTGTTTCCGAAGAAGCGGACCGAGCTTCCGAGACCGTAACCTTCGGCCCTCTTCTTAAGGTCGCTTTCAAGCCTGCCCTCCCCGATGATCAGCAGCTGCGCTCCGGGGAACCTGCCCGATATCTTCCTGAAAGCGTCTATCAGCATCGCGTGGCCCTTCTCCGCTGAAAGCCTTGATATTATCCCTATTATGGGGCCGCAACCCATGCCGTCTCCTAAGCCGAATTTTTTCTTTATCTCTTTCTTCTCTTCCGGCGAGTATACCCTGCTGAACCTGTCAGTCTCGACTCCGTTCAATACGAGCCTCAGGCCTCCTTCATTCCTGCGGAATACATCCCTCAAATTGTCATACACGGGCTTGCTTATCGCTATCGTCTTCCTACCCCAGAACGGGAATAACCTGCGTAAAAAGTGCGCGCGGAAGAAGCCGTGCCATGTCGCCACATACGGAACGCCTGTCATCGCGGATAAAAGGTGCGCAGCGGCCTGCGACACCCTGGTCTGTGCGTGGATGATATCTATTTTTTCTTTTTTTACGGCCCCGGTCAGCCCTAAGGCAGCGGCAAATACTTTCGGGCTCAATACGGACTTTGTATCGAGAGGCACCGTTATCCTCCCGACGCCCTGGGAAAGCCTTTCATCGAGGCCGCCCCCTGAGGAAGCCACAAATACTCGGTTGCCCGCTTTTTGCAGGCGGTTCGCGAGCGTAACGGTATATACCCCCACGCCGCCCATCCTCATATGTGTCGTGATTAAAAGTATGTTCATTTTACCGGATGCATCCCTCGATCGCCTTCATAACGTCTTCCACCGCTATCTCCCTCATGCACCTTATATCCGAACATACCGGTTTATAGCACGGCGCGCATCCGAGGTCCCTGCGGACCACCGCGTAATTCTGCGACGGCGGAAGGTGCCTCTCCGGGGCGGTCGGCCCGAATAACGCGACGAAAGGCGTCTTCATCGCGGCGGCAACATGCATCGGCGCGCTGTCGCTCGTGACAAGGCATTTAAGCCTCTTCATTAGCGCCGCGAGCTCCGTTATTGTCGTCTTGCCCGTAAGGTCCACAGGTTTAGACTTCGTCATGGATATTATATTTTCGGCGGCCTCCGAATCATCCCTGGTGCCGATGATGACCGGCCTTATCTCCCTTTCGGCCAAAAGGTCGCACAGTTTCGCGAAATTCTCTGCGGGCCATCTCTTTGTCGCCCATCGCGGGCTCGCTCCAGGGTTTATCCCCACGAGAGCCTGGTGGTCGCCAACCCAGTCGGCTTCCAGCATCTTCCCGGCCGCATCCTCATCCGAGGCGGAAGGCCACAGCTCAAGCTCTTTAGATGCCCCTTCAATACCCATCAGCGAGAGTACCCTGAATTGGTGGTCCACGGGAGGTATCGGGCGGTTGTTATCCTTTACCGCCTTATTTAGCAGGAAACCGTGCCAGCCTTTCATATAACCGTATCTTTTTGCGGCAGCGCTCAACATGGCGAACATATGGCTCTTGGAATTGTTCTGGAAGTCCGCCACTTCCTCAAAACAATAACGCCTGATCTCGGCGGACAGCTCGAGGAACCTCAGCCATCCCCTGTCGCGGCCGTCCCTGTCGTATATTATGACCTCGTCAATGTAGGGGCAGCCCTTAAGCGCCTGGCTCTCCACCCTTCCGGTAAGCAGGGCGATATAGGCCTTCGGGTTCTTCTGCCTTATCGCGCGCAATGACGGCGTCGCGAGCACGCAGTCGCCGACCGCGCTTATCTTTATCACGAGTATCCTCTTGACCTCGAGCGCCTCCTCGTAGACCCTTACGGTCTCGGTTATCATCCTGTCGAGGTTGAACTTCTGCTCTGCGTCTTTCCTGGCGTTGCGTACGAGCCCTTTCGCGAGCGCC
>JAQUSA010000057.1:2510-5120 GCA_028715315.1 Candidatus Omnitrophota bacterium
CATGCGAAGCATCGTGAGCGGGTTCTTGCTGTGCACGGGGAGCTCGTAATGTTTTATGCCGGCCGCGTCAAGCTGTTTCACGAGTTCGCCGCCGTTCGAGATCACGACCGCGTTATGCCCGAGCTTCACGAGCCTCTGCGAGAGGTCGACGACGCCGGTCTCGACCCCCCCGGTCTCCAACCGCGGCAATATCTGGACTATCTTCATATTATCTTTCCGAGGACGGCGCGGATCGCTTCCAGGTCTGCGCCCTGGATCCCCGCCTGCTTACGGCCCATATAATGGACGATATCTTCCTTGAGCGCCTGCGCCTCCGAAACCTTTATCAGGTTTTCCTTCTCGAGGTTGCCGACGGACCTCTCGATCTTCGTCGCGGGACCCGGTTTCATCTTGCGGGGCATGAAAGCTATAACCGGTTTATCGGAACTTATCGCCTCCGTCAGCATGGCAACGGATTCGCCGGACACGACAAGCAGGTCCGAGAGCCCGAGTATGCCCTCTATGGCGCCCTCGAAATTCCCGTCGTTCGCGATGAGCAGCATCCTTATCCTGTCCGCCTTGCCGTAGCGTTCCTTAAGCGCGAATTCGACCGCCCTCTGCGTCCTGCGCGAGGTGGTCACGAGCACTTCGGCATCGAGCTGGCCGGCAGCGCTCAGGACCTCATCCATCACCTGGACAGCGAGTTCTTTTTCGAGCACATAATCCCTCGAATCGCCCCCTATTAGCACGCCGATCACCTTGTCCTTCTTTATCTTCACCTTTTCATCCAGCTTATCCGCGTATCCGCGCAATGTTCCCGCGTCGAGGCCGGTGACCGTGCCCTTGGTGAAGACGGTGTTCTTCGCCGGCTTCACCATGTCATGGACGGGGATGACCGCGATATCAAAATCCTTTACGGAGAATATATTCGGTTTCATTATGACCAGGGACTTCGCTCCGAGTTCCCTTTTCAGAGAAAGGTTGACGCCGGCAAGCGACGCGCCGCATGACACCACGTAATCGGCATATGAGGACCTTAGGGCTTCGTAGCTCTCCCCTTCAAAACACCCCGAGAGCGCGTGTATGCCGAAGCCTATTTTTGACCCGAGATCAAAAATGACCCTTGCCGCGCCGCTCCGGAACTTCACCTCGGCAGTCTCGATAAGCGTATCGTCCGCGGAATAACCCTTCTCGGAGCGCATCTTCCTTATCAACCGCGAAAGCGCGAGCGACTGTTTGTAATGCCCGGCCTTACCGTCGTTCAGGACAAGCACGTATTTTGTCGGGGTGGACTTCCAGCGCTTGTGCAGCCAGAGCCACTGCCCGGGATACTTCGTGACATATTTCGCCAGGACATCCGCGAACCTCTGCAATATCTCGTGCACGTCCTTTTCGAGGCTATCCGACCTCATGACCGATATATCGTCCTCGACGACTATCCTGTGGTAGGGCCCGTGCTCCCTGACTATGAGCACCGGGAATATCGGCGCGTGCGTCCTGAGCGAGAAATGCGCGGCGCCCTTCGGTGTGGAAGCCCTGCGGCCAAGGAACTCGACGAGTTCGCCTTTCTTTCCGCCGTCCTGGTCGGAGAGGATGCCTACGGCTTCCTTCCTGTTCAGCGAGTCGAGTATCTCCTCGACCGCGTTCTGCTTGAATATCACGTTGGCGCCTTTGGAACCTCGCATCTTATTCAGGTAACCGTTGAGCTTTTCCATCTTCTGCCAGCGCGCGAGCACGTTCATCTTGTAGCCGGCGTCCGAACCTATCAGCGAGCTGAGTTCCCAGTTCCCGAAATGCGCGGTGAGGAATATCACGCCGGTGCCCCCGAAAGCGTCGACCGACTTCTTTATCTTGTCGCGGCCCTCTATCTTTATATATTTTCTGATATAATTATCGTCTATCTGCGGGAACTTCAGCAGCTCCATATATGACTGCGCGATATTCCTGTATACGCTTTTTATGATATTGTCGAGCTGCGCGGGAGCATACTTTCCCCTGAACGCGGCGCGCAGGTTCGCGTAGGCGACCGTCTTGCGGCGGCCCATCGTATAATAAATGAGGCTGCCGAAAGCCCTCGCGGTCCAGAGCGAGAACCTCAGCGGCAAAAGCCGGAAGGTGAAGGCCTCAAGCCTAACTATTAAGTACAGTATCCAGTCTGCCAAACAGTTGTTCCTCCCTGTCTATCTTCATATCGACCGACAGCGCCAATATCCTTACCCCCGCCGTATCAGGCGAAGCCCACGAGGCGTTCGCGTTCTTTATCCTCGGAAGGTCCTTTTCGGTCGTCACTATCGTATCTATTCCCTTGTCCTTGCATTCCTTCGCTATCTTATCTATCTCCGCAGCCGTGAATATGTGGTGGTCGATGAAATAGTATGAAGCCCCTATGAAGGCGCCTGTGGAGACCACGGTATCTTCGAACGATCCGGGATCGCCGATCGCGCATAACAACGCTACGGGCCTGCCGTTAATGCTGCCGATATCCGTCTCATAGCCTCCCGCGACATCATGCAGGCGGCGCGGCTCGTATGAAGCGTTAAATACATCCATGCCCGGGTTGATATCCTTCAATGCGGCCCTGACAATCTCCGCTTTACCGAGGCTCGACATATCGGGAAGTACTTTCGTGAT
>JAQUSA010000057.1:5220-6518 GCA_028715315.1 Candidatus Omnitrophota bacterium
GTGCAGCAGCATCCTGACGCTCTTTATGAGGTCCTCTTCGTCCGCGACGCGCATCGCGGCTTTTTCGGACAACAGCGCCGCGGCTATACCCTCGAAATTATGCATATGCGGGCCGAAGAGCACGGCCTTGGAATAGTAGGCCGCCTCAAGCGGGTTCTGGCCGCCCTTTTTTATCAGGCTGCCGCCCATGAATATCATGTCGCCGGCGGAATAGAGCCTCGCGAGTATCCCCATTACGTCAAGCACATAGACCTCTTCGCCCTTCGAAGGGATGTGGTCCGACTTTGAGACCGATCTCGCCTTTAGGCCGGCCGCCTTCACGCATCCCGCTACAGCCGGGGACCTCACCGCGTGCCTCGGCGCGATAAGGAGCCGCAGCCTTGGGCATTCGCGGGCCAGCTTCTTATAACACCTGAGTATTATCTCCTCCTCGCCGGGATGCGTAGAGCCCGCGATCAAAAGGCTCTCCTCCGGCGAAAGCCCGAGCTTTTTCCTGAAACTTTCCCTCTCGTCGGCCTTTCCTCCGGTCAGGGCAGCGTCGAATTTCAGGTTGCCGGAGACCTTGACCCTCCCCTCCGGCGCTCCGAGATATATAACCCTTTCGGCATCCGCCTGCGACTGCATAAGGAAGAGGTCGATTTTTCCCAATATCTTCTTAAGCACCGTCCTGACGGCCGAGTAATTCTTGAACGAATACTTGGACAACCTTCCGTTGAAGATGATTATCTTCGCTCCGCTCCTTTTCACCGAAGATATCAGGTTGGGCCATATCTCGGTCTCGGCGATAAGCAGGACTTCCGGCTTTATTATCCCTGCCACTTTATCCGTTATAAAACTGAGGTCAAGCGGAAGATATATTACCGCGGCCCCCTTGAACCTCTCGCGGGCTATATGGTTCCCTGTCGGTGTTACCGTGGAAACGACGATCCTGGCGGACGGATAGTTCCTTCGGATCTCGTCATAGAGCGGCAGGCTCGCGATGACCTCGCCGACCGAGACCGCGTGCATCCATATGGTGCCCGGGCCCTTTATCCTGGATAGGAGCTCTTCCGGGAATACGCCGAACCTCTGGCGGCTGAAACCGCGCCATTTGCCTTTAACTATAAAATAGGGCAGATAGAGGACGGAAAATGCCATAAAAAACGCGTCGTATACGATCTTCATGTTAATATCTCAGGCCCGCGGATGCGCCTTCTGATACGCGGACTTGAGCCTTTCGGTGGTTATATGCGTATATATCTGGGTGGTAGAGAGGTTCGCGTGGCCCAGAAGTTCCTGCACGCTCCTGAGGTCCGCCC
>JAQUSA010000058.1 GCA_028715315.1 Candidatus Omnitrophota bacterium
CCTTCCCGGGCCGAGGGAGATCGCCGAGAAGAGCGCCTCCGTGTACGGGTGCACCGGGGTCGAATAGAGTCCTCCCGTAGCCGCGTATTCAAACATCTTCCCGAGGTACATTACGAGCACATTATCTGATACCGACTCGATGACGCGCAGGTCGTGGGATATAAAAAGGTATGAAAGCCCGAATTCCTTCTGCACGGACCTCAACAGCTCAAGTATCTGCGCCTGTATGGAAAGGTCCAGGGATGATACGGGTTCATCGCATACCACAAGCTTCGGGTCCGTCATCAGGGCCCTCGCGATCCCTATCCTCTGCCTCTCCCCTCCGCTGAACTGGTGAGGGAACCGCCTCGCGTAGTCGGGTTCCAGCCCGACCTTCGACAGCAGTCCGGATACCTTCTCCCTCCTTTCCTTCGCGTTCCCGATGCGGTGCACGAGCAGCGGTTCGTCAAGGATCTCTCCCACCTTCATCCTCGGGTCGAGCGAATTATACGGGTCCTGGAATACGGCCTGGAGCCCCTTCCTCAGCGGGCGCATCCTGCCGCTCGAAAGGCCTGTTATATCGACCCCGTCAAAGACCACCTTCCCGCCCGTCGGTTTGAGCAGATTGAGCAGTATCCGCGAAAGCGTCGTCTTGCCGCAGCCTGATTCGCCGACAAGGCCGAGGGTCTTACCGGCCTCTATTTGGAACGAGACTCCGTCGACAGCCCTGACCGTCCCGACAAGCCGCCGCGCAAGGCCGCGCTCTACCGGAAAATATTTCCTGACATCTTCGACCGACAAAAGGGGCCGCATTTTATCTGCCGCCTATTTTAGGTATGCAATCAATCAATTTTTTCGTATACGGATGCGACGGTTTCCTGTATACCATTTCGGTGTCGCCGTATTCCACGATCCTGCCCTGCTGCATGACCGCCGTCTTCTCGGCGACCTGCGATACGATGGACAGGTCGTGCGTAATCAATATTACCGTAAGGGATAGTTCTTCTTTCAACTCCGAAAGCAGCTCTAAGATCTGGGCCTGGACGGTCACGTCGAGGGCGGTTGTCGGCTCGTCCGCTATCAGCAGTTTCGGCCTGCAGGCTATCGCCATCGCGATCATGACCCTCTGCCTCATCCCGCCCGAGAGCTGGTGAGGATACGCATACATCTGCTCCTTGGGAGAAGGCATGCCGACGTCTTTCAGCGACCCGGCGGCAATATCGAAGGCGTCGCCCTTCCCGGCATTTTGGTGAAGCATCACCGTCTCCATAAGCTGGTCGCCTATCGTAAAGACCGGGTTCAACGATGATGCGGGGTCCTGGAATACGTAGGATATCCTCGATCCCCTGACCTTCCTGAGGTCCTCCTCCGGTAATGCCAGCAGGTCCCTGCCTTCGAAAAATATCCTTCCGGATTTTACCGACGCCGTCTTCGGGAGAAGCCCGGTTATCGAGAGCGCGGTTACCGACTTGCCCGAACCGGATTCCCCGACGAGGCCGAGGATCTCGCCTTCAAATACCCTGAGGTCGACGCCGCGGACGGCTTCGACCATCCTGTCGCTGCCTGCATGTTTGAAATCAAGGCGCAAGTCCGTTATCTCTAACAGGGGCTCTTTGCTCATTGTTTCCTGTGAGGGTTGAAATGCTCCCTCAACCCTTCCCCGAGAAGGTTATATCCCAGGACGGTTATCAATATCGCGAGCCCCGGGAACACCGTTATCCACCATGCTATCCCTAATGTCGATTTCGCCTCTGTAAGTATATTGCCCCAGCTTGGGACAGGCGGCTGCACTCCGAGGCCGAGGAAGCTCAGCCCTGACTCCGTAAGGATGGCCCCGGCGACGCCGAGGGTCGCGCTGACGAGGACCGGCCCGATGCCGTTCGGTATCAGGTGGCGCGTGATTATCCTGAAGTCGCTCGCGCCGACCGCCCTGGCGGCTTCCACGAACTCCCTCTCCTTGAGGCTTAATATCTCAGCCCTTATAAGGCGGGCGACGCCCATCCAGCTGGTCAATCCTATTATAACCATGATGTTCCAGATGCTCGGGCCCAATACGGCTATAGTGGCGAGTATAAGGAAGAACGTCGGGAAGCACAGCATTATATCTATGAACCTTGAGATGGCGCTGTCTATCCATCCTCCGTAATAACCGGCGACGGACCCGAACAGCACCCCGGCTACCACGGATATGCCGACGGCGACAAAACCGACGCTCAGGGATATCCTGGCCCCGAAGACCATCCTGCTGAACAGGTCGCGGCCCAGGGAATCAGTCCCCATGATATGCCCGGCGGACGGCGGCATGAGCCCGTTCTGCAGGTCGATGGATCCCGGGTCGTGCTTCACGATGAACGGGGCGAACAGCGCGGCGAACGCCATTACCGCTACGACAACGAGCCCGAACATCGTGAGCCTGTTCATTTTTCTCATCTTCCTGACACCCTTATCCTCGGATCCACGTATGCATACATCACGTCCGCTATGAGGTTGCCTATAAGCGTCAATACCGCGCCGATAAACAGCACTCCCATTATCACGGGGTAATCCCTGGCCATGACCGAGTCATAGAAGAGCTTGCCCATGCCGGGGATCGCGTATATAGACTCGAATATGACGCTCCCGCCGATCAGCCCGGGGACCGACAGCCCGATGATAGTCACTATCGGCAGCAGCGCATTCCTGAGCGCGTGCTTATATATCACATCGCGCTCGGGCAGCCCTTTTGCGCGCGCGGTCCTCACGAAATCCTTGTTTAGTATCTCGAGCATGCTCGTCCTCATGTACCTCGATATCCCGGCAAGCCCCGCGAACGCGGATACGAATACCGGCAGGGCGAGATGCCTTATCAGGTCAAATATCTTCTCGACCAGGTTGTAATCCTCAAAGTCTATTGATTTTATCCCGGATATCGGCAGCCAGCCAAGCTGGACGCCGAAGAGGCTCATCAACAGCAACGCAAGCCAGAATGTCGGCATCGCGAAACCGATGAATACGAACACCGTGGATATCCTGTCATATGCCGAACCCTCCCTGACCGCGCTGGTTATCCCTATTGGGACCGCGGCAAGGAAGATCAGGGCCAGCGACAGCACGTTTATGGTTATCGTGATGGGTATCCTCTCCCCGATCTTCTCAGATACGGGCCTCTCGTCCACAAATGACTTGCCGAGGTCCAGCCTCATCAGCCGTTTGACCCATTCCCAGTACTGGATATGCACCGGCTTGTCAAGCCCGTACAGCTTATCCAGTTTCTCGCGCGCCTCTAGCGATATTTTAGGCGACATTTCGGCCTGGAGGCGCGTAGGCTTTCCCGGCGACAGGTGTATCACGAAGAATGTGATAAGTGTTATGCCGATCAATACCGGCACCATGCCCATAAGCCTTTTTAATATATAGTTCACCATCTCGTATATCTCTGCTCTTCCGTTGGGACATACCACTTAATGAAGTTATAACCTATGCCGGCGGGCGCCGGCTCGATCCCCCTGAACCTGGCGTGCACTATCGGCAGAGCGTCGGGGACATACAGAAAAATACACGGGTGGTCATCGAATATGAGCCTGTTTATCCTGTTGTAGATCTGCCGCCTTATATCCTTATCGTATTCCCTCCTGCCTTCCAGCAATAACTTATCGACTTCCTCGTTCTTGTAGCCGATAAAATTGAATTCACCCGGGCGCGTCTTTGACGAGTGCCAGATATCGTAACAGTCAGGGTCCCTCGATAGGCTCCAGCCCATTATTACGGCCTCATACTTGCCCTTATCGATGAACTCCGACAGGAAGGTCGCCCATTCGATTATCCTGACCTCCGCCACCACTCCGATATCCCTGAGCCTGCGCTGTATGATCTCGGCGGTTGTCTTCCTCGTATCGTTGCCCTGGTTCGTCATTATCGTGAACCTGAACTCCTGCCCGTCCTTATCGAGGATGCCGTTACCATCGTGGTCTTCCCATCCCGCCTCTTTCAACAACGCCCTTGCCTTGATGGGATCGTAAGGAACCGGCCTGACATCCTTATTGCACGCCCAGGATTCAGGGGGGAACGGGCCGGTAGAGACGCGTCCGAGCCCGAGAAGCACTCCGGAGATGATCTCTTCCTTGTTTATCGCGTGGTCCAGCGCGAGGCGCACCCTGACGTCCGAGAATTTCGGGTCCCTAAGGTTAAAACCCATGTACGAATATCCGAAGGACGGATATTTATATTTCCTGTAATATTTCTTGAAGAAAGGCGTATCGGTCTGGCGGGAATATTGCAGGGGGATAAGCCCTACCTGGTCGACACCCTGCGTCTGCAATTCAAGGAAGGTCGTAGCCTGGTCGGGGATTATCCTGTAGATGTACCTGTTTATATATGGGCGCCCTTCGTAATAATCGGGGTTCGAGACGAGGACTATCTTCTCCCCTGTCTTCCACTCCTTGAAACGGTAAGGCCCCGTACCTATGGGGTTCCTGGAATACCTGGTGTTGCTGAGGTCCTCGTTTTCAAGCAGGTGCTTCGGCATGATACCCATGCCCCAGCTTGACAGGCCGGGAGAGAAAGGTTCTTTGTAATCCACCTTGACCGTGTAGTCGTCTATGACCTCCAGGGACTTCACCCTCTCGAAATCCCCGCTATACGGGGTTTTTACATCCGGGTCGATAAGTTTAAGGTAGGTAAACTCCACGTCACGCGCGGTAAACGGCCTGCCATCATGCCATTTGACGCCGCGGCGAAGGTGAAATATTATTATGAGGCCGCCGTCCTTTACCTCCCAGCTCTCGGCGAGTTCCCCCTCGAGTTCCAGGTTTTTGTCATACCTGACAAGGCCGTTGTATATGAGCCCGCATATTTCGGCCGAGGACGAGTCTGAGGCCAGTATCGGGATAAGCGTGCTCGCGTCGCCTATCGAGGCAGTAACTATCGCGTCGCCGTAAGGGGACTGCGCTACGGGGGGCTGCGAAGTGTCCCCCGCAGGGGAACACACCTCTTGCGAGGTATGTCCCACCGGAGCATGGCCCCACACTATCAATAAAAATATCCCGAATAATCGGGATATTTTTATATGCATATCATTATTCTCCTGTCTACTTTTTAGGAGCTTCTTCCCCTGTCGCCGGCTTGGGCTGCGCTGCCGCAGGCGAAGCGGGAACCGGTGTTTCCTGCTTAGCCAATTCCTTCTCGACTATCGAGCCGCTCTTATCCATCGAAACAAGCGCGAGGGTCAGCGAGGTAGCCAGGAACAATACCGCGCATGCGGCCGTCGCTTTTGTCATGAATGCGGACGCCTTTGTGCCGAGCATCGATTGAAGCCCGCCGCCTCCTCCGAACGTCTCCGATATTCCGCCGCCCTTACCCGCCTGAAGCAGGATGACCATTATCAGGATCAGGCACGAGATCACATGCAATGCTATCAATACTCCATACATCTTATTCCGCTGCTCCTTTTACCTTTTACTCTGTCTGACTATCTCGGCGAAATCCTTCACTTTGAGGCTCGCGCCGCCGACCAAAGCGCCGTCAATATCCTCGCCCGCCATGATCGCCTTTACATTATCCGGCTTCACGCTCCCGCCGTACTGTATTCTTACCTTCGAGGAAACTTCTTCCCCGAACATTTTTCCGAGGAGGGAACGAATATGCTTATGCACTTCCTGCGCCTGTTCCGGCGTGGCCGTCCTTCCGGTGCCGATCGCCCATACCGGCTCATATGCTATGACGATCTTCAACGCGTCCTCTTTGGTAAACCCGGCAAGCCCGCCCTCTATATGGTCCTTTACGACGTCGAAGGTCTTGCCTGAATCGCGTTCCTCAAGGCGCTCGCCGACGCACATTATCGGCGTAAGCCCGTGCTTCAGGGCCGCCTTCACCTTTTTGTTGACCGTCTCGTTAGTCTCTCCGAAATAAGTCCTGCGCTCCGAATGCCCTACTATGCAGAACCCGCAGCCGAGGTCGGTAAGCATCTTCGGGGCCACTTCTCCCGTAAAGGCGCCTTCCTCCTCCCAGTATACGTCCTGCGCTCCGTAGGCGATATTCGAACCCTTCAGGACCTCAGCCGCCTTCGCGATAGCTGTGAACGGCGGGCAGACGACAATATCGACCGCCGACTCGCCCTTCAATTCCGCCTTAAGGCCGTTGACGAGCTCCAATGCCTCGCCGGCGGTCTTGTACATCTTCCAGTTCCCTGCGATTATAGGTCTTCTCATGTTATTTGTCCGTCAATGCCTTTATGCCCGGAAGCACTTTGCCCTCGAGATACTCGAGCGAGGCGCCGCCGCCGGTCGATATGTGCGTCATCTTGTCTTCCAATTTGAACTTCGATATGGCCGCAGCTGTGTCGCCGCCGCCGATTATGGATATCACCTTGCCTCCGCAACAGCACGAGCAGCACGAGCTGCTTCCGCCCGAGAGGCCGGCGATATATTTCGCGACTTCCTCGGTACCCTTCGAGAATTTGTCCATCTCGAATACACCGAGCGGGCCGTTCCAGACTATCGTCTTCGCGCCCTTCAATACGTCCTTGAA
>JAQUSA010000059.1 GCA_028715315.1 Candidatus Omnitrophota bacterium
AAGACCGCCTCGCGCACGAGGGTAAGGGGTATCGTCGCGAAATACGACCAGACGTTCTTTGACGTGTACAAACTGATCGCGGGGTTTGACGGCAAGGACAATAAGATGAACTCATCGAACAGCGGCAAACACAGGTATGCGGTCCGTTCGCCTTTTGTCCAGAATGAGATATCGCTATGGGAAAAGGTGTTCGTGAATTTCGGGGCGAGATGGGATGACTATTCGAATCTCAAAAAGGAGCCGACCCAGAGCGCCGGCATCTCTGTCAAACCGCATGAATATGTGAAGCTGCGGGCCAATTACGCAAAAGGTTTCAGGGCCCCGACATTCAGCGAGCTCTATTGGCCGTTCGACGGCTGGACGGAAGGCAATCCGCTCCTGAGGCCCGAGAAATCATGGTCATGGGAAGGCGGCTTTGACATAGATTATCCGTGCGGGCTCAGCCTTGGCGCCACATATTATACGAACAAGGTCAAGGACCTCATAAATTGGGCGGCAGGGGACGACTGGGTATGGCGGCCGTCAAACGTCAGTTCGGCAAAAATAGACGGATGTGAATTTTCCTCATCCATACCGCTGCTCAAGCACCTGAAGGCGGATGTCGGTTATACGTATTTGAACGCGATGGACAGGGAGCTCGACCGTTACCTTATATACAGGCCCAAGCATAAGGTCGACCTCGGCCTTACCTGCGAATACGAGAAGGTCTACATCCGGCTCTCGGGACAGTCGCTCGGAAGGCGGTACGTCGATACATCCAATTCCGAGGTGCTGAAAGCGGATTTCATCGCGAACCTTGAAGCGCAGTATAAAGTAAACAATAGTTTGACTACTTTCCTTTCGATTGATAATATATTCAACAAGAACTACCAGAGGATATTGGGTTATCCGATGCCCGGGTTTGCGATCAATGGCGGAGTGAAATGTGAATTTTAGGTATTCCGAGGATGTGGACAGGACGTTCAAGACGACGCTGCTCTTCTCCGCGGTATTGCATGTATTCCTTTTATTCAATTGGCCGTTCTACAGGCATATTTTCACCGACAGGAAGGCGCCCGGAGATATCGAGGTCACTTACCTTAGGGCGGAGAATATTCGCGAGAAACCGGAACAGGCCGTAACGAGGTCGCTGCCGCAGCCGGAGGTATCGCGGCCGGCGAAGCTCGTGGCCGAATCCAGGCCTTCCGCGGAGGCGAAGACCCCGGCAAAGGCGGAGGCCGCAAAGAAGGAACAGCCGAGGCCCAGGGCCGCCGGCGAACCGGCTAAAGCCGATATAAAGGAATCCGCTGCGGCATCCAGGGTAGTGATAAAACAGCCGATCGTTCCCCAGATACAAGCAACGGCATCGGTCGATGTGCAGGGGCTCAAGCTCATGCCTTCCTCGTATTCCCAGGCCGTGCGCAACAGGATAATCGAGAACCTCGATACGCTGAAATCTGGAGTCGAGGGGGAAGTTTGCGTTCGTTTTGTCGTATTTTCGGACGGGAAATTGAAGGAGGTCAGTATACTTGACGATAAATCGTCAAGTAACGGTTTCCTGAGGTCTGCGGCCTTCAACGCGGTTAGAGAGGCCGCGCCTTTTGCGGGATTCCCGGCAGGCACCGGCCTTTCTGAGATAGCCTTCACGTGTGAAATATCCTTCGCTAAGAAGTGAGGCAATTTTCCTTGACAAGATATATAACTGTCTGATATATTGACGCTAACGAAGACCATAAAGAAAGGGATGATATCTAATGCCAATGGTAGAAGTCGGCCAAAACGAGCCTCTGGAAAAGGCTTTAAGGCGGCTCAAGAAGAAGATCGAAAGAGAAGGGATCCTGAAAGCTATAAGGGCGCGCAAGCATTACGAGAAGCCTAGCGTCAAGAAAAAGAGAAAACAGATGGAGGCGCTCAAGAACAAAAGGAAAAGATATAGCTTCTGATTCTTTTATGAGCGTTAGCCCGATGAGGATTGCATATTATTTCATACTGCTGTGTCTTATAGCCACAGCAGTTTTTATTTTCCATCCGGCCGTTACGCCGACGTTCGACTACGTAGACAACGTCTCCAAGGCGACGCTCGATAACGGCCTGACCGCGATCGTAAAAAGTTCCCATAAGATACCGATGGTCGCCGTCAGGCTTGTCGTCAAGACGGGCTCCGCGTCGGAAGGGAAGTTCGCGGGCAGCGGCATCTCCCATTTCGTGGAGCACATGCTGTTCAAGGGGAACGCGAACCTTCCTGCAGGGGAGATCGAGAAGAGGATAAAATCGTACGGCGGTTACATAAATGCCGCCACATCCCACGACACCACGGAAGTGTATCTTACCGTCGAGGCAAAGCACCTTGAAAAGGCCCTCTCGCTTTTGTCCGACCTCGCCTTCAATCCCGCCTTCAATGAGGCGGAATTCCAGAAAGAAAAAGACGTTATCCTCAACGAGATAAGGATGGGCAGGGACGACCCGTCGCGCGAGGCTTCCATGCTGCTTTGGGGGACAGCCTATTCGTCGCATCCTTACAAATATCCGGTCATAGGCTATGAGGACCTGTTCAGGCAGATCAGGAGGAACGATCTCGAGGAGTATCATTCAGGGGAATATGTGCCGAATAACTGCGTGTTATCTGTCGTCGGCGACCTTGACGCAGAAGCGTCGCTCAAATACATCCGTGAGACGCTCGGAAAAATTCCGCGCAAGACAGATCCCCCGGCCGTAAAAGCAGCAGAGCCTCTCCAGATGTCAACCAGGTCGGCCGAGGTCCGTAAGCAGGGCCTCAAGCTTTCGAGGGTGATCATAGCGTTCCACACCACCAGCCTTGCCGATAAGGACCTTTATCCGCTGGACCTCCTTGCGGCGGCGCTCGGGCAAGGCGAAAGCTCAAGGCTGTATGTGAGCATAGTCAAGGAAAAGAAGCTCGCCTATTCGGTCAGCGCCTTTAATTACACTCCGTGCGACCCGGGGCTGTTCATCGTATCCATGGTGCTGGAAGAGAAGAACGCGGGTCGCGCCGTTGAAGCCGTGCTGTCTGAGATATCGAAAACGAAGAGGGGGCTGCTTCGCGGGTCCGAACTGTCGAAGGTCAAGAGGTCCGTCATCAGCGGCTATATATTCGGCAAGGAATCGATAGAGGCGCAGGCGGATGATTTTGTTTCGGGCTACGCGACTACCGGAGATTATAATTATTCGCAAAGATATATAAATGGGCTTGGAAGGGTCAGCGCCCGGGATGTCGTAAAGGCCGCAAGGGTTTACCTGAACGAGGATAACATGACCGTCGTGAAGCTGCTTCCCGAGCTGCCGCCGGAGGCGGCCAAGGAATGCCCGCCGGCGGATGCGGTGAAGCGTATCGACATCCGAAGCCACGCGCTCAGGAACGGCGCGACGCTGCTGGTCAGCGAGGACAGGTCATTGCCTGTTGTATCGATATGCGTCGCTTTCAAGGGAGGGGTCAGGGCGGAGGACGAGGGAAATAACGGGATCACGAAGCTGATGTCCGTAATGATGCTGAAGGGGACCAGGATGCGTTCGGCCGACAGGATAGCGGAAGAGACGGAATCCCGCGGCATAGAGCTTTCCGATTTCAGCGGCAAGAACTCTTTCGGGATTTCGGCAAAATGCCTGAAAGGCGACCTGAAATACACGTTGTCGCTGGTCCGCGATATCCTGGCTAACCCGAGGTTCCCGGAAAAGGAGCTGGCGATCGCGAAAGAACTCCAGCTTGCCGCCATCAAGGCGCAGGAAGACGATATATTTGCGTCGGCATCAAAGGAACTCATAAGGACCATATACAGGTCACACCCTTACGGTATGCCCGATCTCGGGACGCCCGCGTCGGTTTCGGCCGTCACGAGGAGGGACCTTTCAGAATTTTACAGGTACTACGCGGTCCCGGAGAACATGGTTGTCTCGGTTTTTGGGGATGTCGACGCCTCGATGCTTAAGCGCCTGATATCGGTTTTCGGCGGACTGCCTAAGGAGCGGTTCAGGGGGATAAGCGTCACGTACGAGCAAGAGCAGCTTGCGGCGCGGAGCTCGGTCAAAAATATGCCGAAGGAACAGTCCGTCCTGATGCTGGGTTATCCAGGCGTAGACGTGAAGGACGATGACAAGTACCTGCTGGATGTGATCAATTCGATATTGAGCCGCGAGGGGGGAAGGTTATACAGGGACATCCGCGGGAAGCTCGGGCTATCGTATATGCTGGGCTCGTTCTCGGTCTTCGGGATAGACCCGGGATATAACGCGTTCTATGTGGCCACGACCGCCAAGAACATGAATGAGGCGAAGAATATAATACTCGGCAACCTGAAGTCGCTTAAATCGGAAGGCCCGACGCAGGAAGAGATGGAGCTTGCCAAGAGAGACCTCATAGGCGCCTATTACCGCGGCCTTGAAGTGAATTCCGGGATCGCGTTCAAGGTCTGCCTCGATGAACTATACGGCCTCGGGAGCGATGAGCTCTTCAGGTACCCGGAGATGATCAACGCCGTTACCGCTAATGACATTATGGGAGCCGTGAAAAGGCATTTCCCGGAGTCAAAGATGAACGAGGTGATGGTCACCCCATGATACGCGATCCAGCCGTATCGGGACAGTTCTATCCCGGGACAAGGCAGGCCCTGCAGCGCGAGTTGGCGAAGTACCTCCCGAAAGGCAAGCCAGATATAGATGCGATAGGCCTGGTATCGCCGCACGCGGGATATGCCTATTCCGGGGCTGTCGCGGGCGCGGTGCTTTCCTGCGCGAAACTTAAGGATACCTGCATTATAATGGGCCCCAACCATACCGGAAGGGGAAGGCCGTTCTCCATTATGACGGAAGGGACCTGGCGTATGCCTTCGGGGGATTGCGAGATAGATTCGAGGCTGGCGAAGGCGATACTGTCCGGTTCATCTTATCTTGAGGAAGACGCGGCCGCGCAACGGTCGGAGCACTCGGTGGAAGTGCAGGTGCCTTTCCTGCAGGCCCTTAAGCCCGGGGTAAAGATCGTCCCTATAGTCCTCGCGGAAGCCGACCTCCGGGCTTACAGAAGCATCGGGACACATATCGCCGCGGCTGTAAAAGCGGCGGGACCGGCGACTATCATCGCGAGTTCCGACATGACGCACTACGAGCCGCATGAGACGGCGAAACGCAAGGATGGCAAGGCCATTGAGGCTATGCTTAAACTTGACGAAGGCGCCCTGATCCGCGCCGTCGAGGAGCTCGGCATCTCTATGTGCGGATATGTGCCGGTCTGCGTGATGCTGGCAGCCGCGAAGGAGCTCGGGGCGAAGAACGCGAAACTAGTCAAATACCAGACGAGCGGCGACGTATCCGGCGACCTGAGCGCCGTGGTAGGATACGCGGGCGTGGCAGTCTATTAATTGTTGCGCTTAAAATAAAACAGGAGTAAGATACACCGTTATGGAATCTCACGATAAGATGGGAAATACGGAATCAAGGTTCGAGCCGAGCTTCAATATATTCGTCACAAGCCTCGGGATGCAGGCCATGATCTTCCTTGGGGAGATGCCTAATCCCGTGAACAACGAGACGAAGGTCGAGCTGGAACGGGCAAGGTACATGATAGAGACCATCGCGATGGTCAAGGAAAAGACGGCGGGCAACCTCTCGGCCGAAGAGCAGAAACTTATCGACGACGTGCTTTACGGCCTCAGGTTAAAGTATGCGGAGAAGGCTAAGTGACGGTCCTGCTCGCCATCCTGTCCGTGCTGGTCCTGGTATCGCTCGCGGTTTCGATATACCTTGTTTCCAGGATCCGCAGCCTTCCTAATGATATCACGGGCGGGGTGACCGGCGCCATGCAGTCCGCTACCGGTGCGATAGGCGATATCAACAGGAGCCTCGGCGAGCTTAAGACGAGGGGAGAGAGGCTTGAGGAGTTCGGCAGGGCGATAAACGACATAGGGAGCCTGCTCAGGCCGCCGCAGATGCGCGGGATGACGGGCGAGGTCCTGCTGGAGAAGATACTTTCCGATATGCTCCCGCAGGGCAATTACCAGATGAAGTACTCATACCGTTCCGGCGAGCAGGTCGACGCGATAATAAAGTTCAAGGATTTCATTCTCCCGATAGACTCGAAGTTCCCGCTCGACAGTTTCAGGAGGATGCTCGAATGCGAGACGGAGGACGAGAAGCGCCGCTGCTTCAGGGAGTTCGCTCAGGCGGTCAAGAAGCAGGTCGACAGCATAGCGAGGAAATACATTTCCCCTAGCGACAGGACATTCGAATTTGCCCTCATGTACGTGCCGTCCGAAAGCGTCTATTATGAAGCTATCGTCAGGGATTCATCGCAGGCCGGCGATGA
>JAQUSA010000060.1:0-1909 GCA_028715315.1 Candidatus Omnitrophota bacterium
ATTTGAGGTTCAATTCCGTAGGAAGGGTCCCGATCTACATGAAGGACAAGTCGATTAAAAAGATTATGAAGATCGACGACGTAGAGGCCAGTTATTACATAAGGATCTCCTGCATCGACAAGCCGGGCGTCCTGGCCAGGGTCGCGGGAATACTCGGGCGCCACGGGATATCGATAGCCAGCGTCGGGCAGAAGGAAAGGCGCAAGGCCCGGATAGTGCCGGTGGTGATGATGACCCATGAGGCAAAAGAAAAGAACATGCGGCAGGCCCTTGAGGAGATAGACAGGATCTCCGCTATAAGGCGAAAGACTGTCGCGATAAGAGTGGAGAGGTAGGAACATGTGGCGCGGATTGATACACAGGTACGGCAAATACCTTCCGGTATCGTCGGAGACACCGGTCATAACACTTAACGAGGGGGATACCCCGCTTATACCTTCCTGCTGCCTGAGCGAGAGGCTCGGGAAGGGCTATGAAGTTTACCTGAAGTTCGAGGGCGCAAACCCGACAGGGTCCTTCAAGGACAGGGGTATGACCATGGCCGTATCGAAGGCCGTCGAGGAAGGGTCGAAGGCCATAATGTGCGCTTCGACGGGCAACACTTCCGCGTCAGCCGCCGCATACGCTGCGCGCGCAGGCATCAAGTGCATCGTTCTGATACCCAACGGGAAGATCGCCATCGGTAAGCTCGCGCAGGCGCTCATATACGGCGCGGAGGTCCTCGCGGTGGACGGCAATTTCGATGAGGCGCTGGATCTCGTCAAACAGATCACAAATGACTATCCGATAACCCTTGTGAACTCGCTGAACCCTTACAGGATCGAGGGGCAGAAGACCGCCGCGTTCGAGATATGTGAAGCGCTGGAGGATAACCCGGATTTCCATTTTATACCCGTAGGCAACGCCGGAAATATAACCGCGTACTGGAAGGGATACAAGGAATACAAGGAATACGGCAAGATAAAAGAGCTGCCGAGGATGATGGGCTTCCAGGCTGAAGGCGCGGCTCCCATCGTAAGGGGGCGTATAGTTGAAAAGCCCGAGACCGTGGCGACCGCGATAAGGATAGGCAATCCCGCAAGCTGGGCGCAGGCAGAGGCGGCACGCGACGAGTCCCGCGGGACCATAGATATGGTCTCGGATAAAGAGATACTCGAGGCCTATAAACTGCTGGCGTCAAAGGACGGTGTATTCGCCGAGCCCGCATCGGCGGCATCGGTCGCAGGGCTGATCAAGCTGATAGACAAGGGCAGCTTCAAGAAATCGCCGGACAAAAAAGTAAAGATAGTCTGCGTGCTTACCGGCCACGGCCTGAAGGACCCGGACAGGGCTATCTCGTTACTGAGCAAACCCAAGACCGTCAAGGCGGAGATGAAGGCGGTGCTGAAGGCGATCGGACTATGAAGCACATCGTGCTCGTAGGCGACGGAATGGCCGATTATCCCGTCAGGGAGCTCGGGAACAAGACCCCGCTTGAAGCAGCAAAGATACCGAATATGGATTTTTTGGCCCGCAAGGGCCGGTCAGGGCTCGTACGGACCGTGCCCGGGGGTTTTGCGCCGGCATCCGATGTCGCGAACCTGTCGATAATCGGGTATGACCCGGAAAAATACTACTCCGGCAGGGGCCCTCTCGAAGCCGCGAACATGGGGATAAAGTTGGGGCCTGACGACATCGCTTTCAGGTGCAACCTTGTGACCGTAGATAACGGGCTGATGTCCGACTACTCCGCCGGCCATATCACGACCGAAGAAGCGGCGTCCCTGATAAAATCCCTTGATAAAACACTCGGATCGGAGAAGATCAGGTTTTATCCCGGCGTGAGTTACAGGCACCTGATGATAGTGCGGGACGGTTCATTGAAAGATGCCCTCAGGAAGACAGAATGCGTGCCTCCCCATGATATCAC
>JAQUSA010000060.1:2009-6287 GCA_028715315.1 Candidatus Omnitrophota bacterium
TAAGGACCCACACCGCGGAGCCGGTACCGTTCGCTATGTACGGGAAGGGCATCGAACCCGGAAAGAACGCGGCGGCGGTATTCAGCGAATCCGCCGCAAAGGACAGCGGGCTTTTTTTCGAGCACGGCAAGGAACTAATGCATAATTTCATGGGATCATAATACAGGAGGAAAGCGGAATAAAAGTGGGATCTCTAATCGTCCAAAAATTCGGAGGTTCATCGGTCGCGAATCCCGAGAGGATCAAGAAGGTCGCGGAACGGGTAGTGGGGTATAAGAAGCGCGGCTATGATGTGGTTGTGGTCGTCTCCGCGTTAGGAGACACAACTGATGAACTGATCGAACTGGCTTCCAAGGTCACCGATGACCCGTCAGAGCGGGAGATGGACATGCTCATCTCTACCGGCGAGCAGATATCGTGCGCGCTTCTCGCGATGGCGGTCCAGGAGCTTGATGTGCCTTCGATATCGTTTACCGGCGCGCAGGTGGGGATAATAACGGATACTACCCATACAAAAGCGCGCATTTTGGAAATATCCGCCTCCGACAGGATCAAGGAGCAGCTTAAGGCGGGAAAAGTTGTCATAGTAGCCGGGTTCCAGGGCGTAAGCATAAAGAAGGAGATAACGACTCTCGGTCGCGGAGGCAGCGACCTTACCGCCGTCGCCCTCGCCAAGGCATTGGGAGCGAGGATGTGCGAAATATATACCGATGTGGACGGGGTATATACCGCAGACCCGAGGATAGTCAAGGACGCAAGAAAACTGCCTAAGATCAGTTATGACGAGATGCTTGAGCTCGCGTCCCTCGGGGCGAAGGTCATGCAGCCAAGGTCGGTGGAGTACGGAAAACGTTACGACATACCTATTCATGTGCGTTCAAGTTTCTCTAACAAGGAAGGTACCGTGATCTGCAAGGAGGCAAAATCCATGGAGAAGATCGACGTCAGCGGAGTAGCGCTGCAAAAGGATGAAGCGAAGGTCACTATATGCGATGTGCCGGACAAGCCGGGCGCAGCGGCCATAATTTTCAAGGAGATGGGATCGAACAATATAGTCATAGACATGATAGTCCAGAATGTCGGCAGGACCGGAACGACCGACGTCTCATTCACCGTGCTTACCGAGGACCTCACTAAGACCATGAAGGTCGCAAAAAGGGTCGCGCGCGAGATCGGCGCGGGGGAGGTCATTAAGGACGAGGGGATCGCGAAGATATCGATCGTCGGCATCGGAATGAGAAGCCACGCCGGTATCGCCGCGAGGATGTTCAAGGCCCTCGCGTCCAATAAGATAAATATAGAGATGATATCGACATCGGAGATAAAGATATCCTGCGTGATCAGCAAGAAACACGCGGAGATGGCATTGAAGACGTTGCATGACGAATTTGACCTTAAAAAATCAAAATAGGGGCGCATTGAGATGAAGCAAGTCACGCTTTATGATACGACGCTTCGCGACGGCGCGCAGACCGAAGGCATCTCATATTCGGTTAACGATAAGCTGCGCATCGTAGGAAAGCTCGACCATCTCGGTATCCATTTTATCGAGTGCGGATGGCCGGGATCCAACCCGAAGGACATGGCTTTTTTCAAGGCCGCCAAAAAACTTAAACTTAAGAATGCGCGGATCGTCGCTTTCGGTTCCACGCGCCGCGCTAATACCGATATCAAGCGCGACCTTATCGTACGCGGCCTCATCGACGCGGGCACGCAGCATATCACCGTCTTCGGGAAATCGTGGGACCTGCATGTAAGGGATGTCTTCAAGGTGCCGCTCGAAGAGAACCTTAGCATGATTTCCGAGACGGTCTCATACCTTAAATCCAAGGGAAAAACGGTCTTCTATGACGCGGAGCATTTTTTTGACGGCTATAAGAGCAACCGGGAGTATGCGATAAAGTCCGTTTTTATGGCGCGCGATGCCGGCGCGGAATGCGTGATCCTGTGCGACACGAACGGCGGCACGATAATGTCGGAGCTTACGGAGATCGTGAAGGAAGTCGTTGCAAAACTCGATTGCCCTGTAGGCATCCATTGCCATAATGATTGCGATATGGCGGTCGCCAATACGATCGCTGCCGTGCAGGCCGGCTGCACCCATGTCCAGGGCACGTTCAACGGCTACGGAGAACGCTGCGGGAACGCGAACCTTGCCTCCGTCATCGGGAACCTTAAACTGAAGCTCAAGATCGATTGCGTCAGCGAAGCGAAGTTGAAGGAGCTGACCGATACCTCGCGGTTTGTCGCCGAGATCAGTAATGTAAAACAGCAGGAGAACCAGCCGTTCGTAGGCAATAGCGCATTCACGCATAAAGCGGGGGTGCATATCAACGCTATAATGAAGAACCCTGTCACCTATGAGCACATTGACCCGCACACGGTCGGCAACAAGAGGAGGCTGCTTGTATCCGAGCTGTCAGGGAAGAGCTCTATCCTCCTGAGGGCGGAAGCGCTCGAGCTCGACCTCAAAAAGGAAGCCCCAAAGACAAAGAAGATCCTTAGCCTTTTACAGAAGCTTGAACATGAGGGCTATCACTTTGAGGCCGCGGAGGGGTCGCTCGAACTCCTGCTGAAACGCGCATTCAAGAAATACAAGAAGTTCTTCGAGCTTGAAGGATTCAAGGTCGTGACGGAGCATAAAGGCAACAGGCTGCTCTCCGAGGCGACCATAAAGGTAAAAGTGAACAGGGTCGTAGAGCATACCGCCGCGGAGGGAGACGGCCCCATCAACGCCCTCGATAACGCGCTGCGCAAGGCTTTGCTTGAATTCTATCCCTCGCTTGCCGAGATGCACCTGACTGACTTCAAGGTCCGGGTCCTTGATGAAAAGGCCGGGACAGCCGCAAAGGTCCGCGTCCTTATCCAGTCGTCCGATGTCAAGGATTCATGGTGGACGATCGGAGTCTCCGAGAACATCATCGAGGCGTCATGGAACGCCCTGGTCGACTCTATCGAATATAAGCTCCTGAAGGACAGTAAGGCGCAAGAACAGTAATATGCGAGAGATCCCTTCTGCATATGATCCTAAAGCCACGGAAGAGAAGTGGTATAAATTCTGGGAATCAGGAAAGTGCTTCCACGCCGAACCCGACCCCGGCAGGAAACCTTATACGATAGTCATCCCGCCGCCCAACGTCACCGGGATCCTGCATATGGGGCATGCCCTCAATAACACGGTGCAGGATATACTCATCAGATGGAGAAGGATGCAGGGATGGAACGCGGAATGGCTCCCCGGGACCGACCATGCCGGCATCGCGACCCAGAACGTCGTCGAGAAGAAACTTGCGAAAGAGGGCATAAAGCGCCAGGACCTCGGTCGCGAAGAGTTCGTCAACCGCGTCTGGAAATGGCGCGAAGAGTACGGATCGACTATAATCTCCCAGATGAAGAGGCTCGGATGTTCATGCGACTGGGACCGCACCCGTTTTACCATGGACGAAGGATTGTCGAACGCGGTAAACGAGGTATTCATACGCCTGTACGAAAAAGGGCTGATATACCGGGGCAACTACATCATCAACTGGTGCCCGAGATGCCAGACCGCCCTAAGCGACGAAGAAGCCCAGCATAAAGACCTCAACGGTTCACTGTATTACATAAAATATCCCGTAAAGGGCCTGAACAGGCATATCACCGTAGCTACGACGCGGCCCGAGACCATGCTCGGCGACGCCGCGGTAGCCGTAAATCCGTCGGACCCTAGGTTCAAGGGCCTTGTCGGAGAAACTCTTATCCTGCCGCTTGCCGGCAGGGAGATAAAGGTCATAGCCGACGCTTTCGTTGACATGGAATTCGGCACAGGGGCGGTCAAGGTTACGCCGGCCCACGACCCGAACGATTTCGACATGGGGAAAAGGCATAACCTCGAGCCCATCGTCGTGATGCAGCCCGACGGCACCATGAGCAGGAACACCGGGGATTACGCCGGGATGGACAGGTTCGAGGCGCGCGAGGCCATACTGGAAGACCTTAAGGAGATGAAGCTCCTGGAAAAGGTCGATGTGCATGCCCATTCGGTCGGGCATTGCTACAGGTGCCATACCGTGGTCGAGCCGTACCTTTCAGAACAATGGTTCGTCAGGATGAAACCGCTCGCAAAGGCCGGGATAGAGGCCGCCAAAAGCGGCAGGATAAAGTTCCATCCGGACCGCTGGACCAAGGTCTACCTCGATTGGATGGAGAACATACGCGACTGGTGCATATCCAGGCAGATATGGTGGGGCCACAGGATACCGGTATATTACTGCAGGAAATGCCAGAAGGCCTCAGAGG
>JAQUSA010000061.1 GCA_028715315.1 Candidatus Omnitrophota bacterium
AGGAATTCCTGACCCTGTGTTCCTTGACCTTGTCATGCAGTTTGCGCAGCTGGTTATCGAGGGAATCTATCGCCTTGTCTATGGACGCGTACATGTCGGTGGTCGACTCGGTCGCGGTGAGCTTCATATGCTTGCCTATGGCAGTCATCTCAGCGATATGGCGGAACTTCGACACCTCAAGGATAACATGCGCCTCAAGGATGTTCTGGTGGAACTGGTTCAACTTTTCTATCTTGCTGCTAATATGCGCTTTTATGCCTTCTGTGACGTCAAAATGCCTTCCTGTTACTACAACATTCATGTGAACCCCCTTTAATGAGGCCATGACTTACGGAACAAAGTGACGTAAGTCATCAGGCCGAATTAACCCCCGGCGTCTTGATTTGTCAAAGACAAATCAGCCGCGGGGAAACTTACATCCTAAATTTTTCTCCCAAATATATCTGCCTCGACTTCTGGTCCGATATAAGCTCTTCGGCCGTGCCCGATATGAGGACCTTGCCGTCCGCCATTATGTAAGACCTGTCCGTTATCGAGAGCGTCTCCCTGACGTTATGGTCGGTCAAAAGCACTCCGAGCCCCTTATCCTTAAGCGAACATATGATCTCCTGGCATTCCGCGACCGCGATAGGGTCGATGCCCGAGAAAGGCTCATCGAACAAAACGAACAGCGGCTCAGTCACGAGCGCGCGGGTGATCTCCAGCCTCCTGCGCTCGCCGCCCGAAAGCGTGTAAGCGTAATTCCTGGCCAGGTGAGATATCCTGAGTTCCCCGAGAAGCATCTCGAGCCGTTTCCTGCGCTCCTTCTTGGATATCTTCAGCGTCTCGAGTATTGCCATTATGTTCTCTTCGACGGTAAGCTTGCGGAATATCGACGGCTCCTGCGCGAGGTAGCCGATACCGCATCGCGCGCGCCTATGCATCGGCAGGTTCGTTATGTCCTGGTTATCAAAGATGACCTCTCCCTGGTCGGGCTCTACGAGGCCTACGATCATGTAGAAAGTCGTGGTCTTCCCGGCGCCGTTAGGGCCCAAAAGGCCCACGATCTCTCCGCGCTTGACCGATATATCCACGCCGTCGACTACACGGCGGCGGTTATACGTCTTGCGCAGGCCTTTTGTCTCAAGCAGGTGCATCTAGAATACCTCTTTTGTTGCTGCCTTCGACTCTTCCGGATAGACCGTGACTTTCGGCGAACCGCTCAATATGATCTTCTGCTCGGCCGCAAAATATACGGCCTCATCGCTGAAAGTCCAGCTGCCGCCGCGGATGATCTTCACGTTGCCCTTGGCGACTATCCTCGATACCTTTTTCGTCCCCGGGTCATAATACGCCGTCGCGGTATCGCAGAATATCTGCCCGCGTTCATCGTCGACCCTCACGTTCGTATTGAAGACCGCGTAGTTCTTGCCGTAATTTATCTCCATCGGGCCGTCGCAGACTATCGTAGTGGGGACCTTCCCCTCACCGCCGCCGCCCAGGGCATCCTTAGATTCGGCGTAGAGCTTTACCGGCTTGTCGGTGACTATCTTCTGGTCGGCGTTCTTCCAGTCGGCCTCATCCGTCGTCATCTTCGTCCCGTCGGTCCCGGATACGATGACGTTCGATTCGAAATGGGCGTCGCTCGTGTTCCTGTTGAAGACTCCCTTGTCCGCGGTCAGGGTCATGTCCACTTCTTCGCCGTACGCTTTCGCGACCACATCGGTAAGGTTCACGACCTCCGACATTATATCCGCCGACTTGCCCTGGACCTCCCATTTCTTCCTGCCGTTCTTCTCATACCCGGCGAGGGAAAAAGACATGACCTTCTGGTCGGTAGAGGACAGCCCCGGAGCTTCATCTACGGGCTCCTTGACGGCCTTATCGCTGCGCACCGCGCACCCGTTGAACGACAGCGCTATAAGGAGCGCCGCCATAAATTTTTTTATGCTCATCTTCAGCCTTTAGTAGCGGGTTCGGTCTTCCACCTCTCGTGGACCCATACCCATTGTGACGGATATTTCCTGATGTAAGATTCTATGACCTTCGACCACTTCTGCGTATTGACCTTTATGTCGGTATCTTTATTACCGGTTATGTCGAGCTCTATAGGTTCCTCTACATATATCGTATGGCCGTCCTTCTCGCGGACTATGAACATCGGTATTATGGGTACCGCCGTCGCAAGCGCGAGTATCACCGGCGCCGACGGCGTAAAAGCCTGGCGCCCGAAGAAGTCCACGAAGACGCCGTCAAGCGAAGATATATCCTGGTCGGCAAGTATCGCGATCGACTGGCCGTCCTTCAAAAACCTCAATATCGTCCTTGCGGACTCGTCGCGCATTATCACATTGACGCCCATGCCCTTGCGCAGGTCGTTCACCCATTTGTCGTATTTTTCATAACGCAGCGGACGGGCTAGCACGTTAACCGGGTATTTCTTCAGGCCGAAATAACCGGCCAGCAGTTCCCAGTTGCCGAAATGCGCCGACAGGACGATGAATCCCCTCTTTTGAGAAAGAGCCTTCTCGACTATATCGAGGCCTTTTATCCTTACATACCTGTCTATATTGCGGGAGGTGAACTTTGAGGAGTTCAGCATCTCAAAGAGGTTCTCCCCGAGGTTCCTGAACACTCCCCTGGCTATGTTCCTTATCTCACGCGCGGACTTCTCACTCCCGAAAGCGATCCTCAGGTTGTCGACGGTTTTCCTTCTCTGGGCGCTGACCAAAAAAAAGGCGCATTCCCCCATCCGCCTGCCTATAAACCTGTTTATTTTAATCGGAAAGAGAAGCGAGATAAAACTGGCTGTCTTTAGAAGGTAATATAGATACCTTCTCCTGATCCTGTGCTTCACAACGGGTTATGATAGCAGAAGACAACATCCAAGTCAAGCGTTAACGCCCGACCCGGAGGGTCCTTAGCTCGTCGCCGACCTTAAGGAGAACCGTATCGTTGGTTATCTCTATTACCTTAGCCCCCGAGATCTCATCTCCCGCCTTCAGCATCTTGCCGTCTATAAGGCATACGGGCCTCTTCGCGTCCCAGATGATGCCTGACAGCGAAAGGTCCCCGGTAGCCTGTGCCGGCACGCTGCCGACCGCGAACGGGTCCCTTCCCCATGACGGGAAGGAGCTCTTGCCCGGCACGGCAACGGCCGGAGGCTTGCTTATGGCCTCGGAGACGGCAGTGCCGGCCGCGGGCGCCGCTTTCTTTGCGGGCCTGGACCTCATCATCGCGGCGAAAAGGAATACGAAAAATGCCGCTATTACCGCCGCCAGGATCATCACCTGCCGCTTATTTTTGTCCAATCTCGTCCTCTATAGAATACGTGGAGACCGTCATCCTGACCTTAAGTTTCGGGAAGATGCGGATGTCCTTTGATATCTGCACGTTGTCGACCGTCGCGAATCCGCTCTCCAAATTATCGATCGCATTGAGGTATTCCCCAATGCTCCTGAACGTGGCGCGCATGTCTATATCTATCGGCATCACGGAATACCGGAACCCTTCGGCCGATTGGCGGGACCCGGGCGTCGCGCTCCTCTCTTCCTGCGGGTCTATCGTGATGAACTCTATATTGAGCGCCTTTCCCTTCCTCGTCAACTCGTCGATTATCGCGGACGTGTCGCTCTTGGGCGGCAGCCTTCTCTTGAGCAGTGCGGACTCGGCCTCTATGCCGGCCTTGTCTATCTTGTAGGCCATGCTCTGCTTCACCCTGCTTTCGGCAAGCTGCGCCTCCAGCCCCTTCCATTCCTCCCTCTTGGACGCGATCTTCTTCTGCGTAGGGGAGAGCACAAGCGCAAACAGAACGGCAAACGCGATGATCCCGGCCGCGACAGGGATAAAGACCTTCTTTTTCGCGATCAACCCGGTCGGGAGCGTTATCCTGTTTAGAATTCGCATTTTATCTCGAACTCCGCTTTTGCCTTGGTATCTTCGCTCATCCTCGCGTTTACCAGCGTCGTCTCCCTGAACAGGCCTCCCTGCAGCGCCGCTATTATCACGGAAAGGGCCTCCTCGCGGTTAGTTACCTCGCCGAGTATCTCACCCCTTATGATGAGGTCCTTGTCGTTTATCCTGATGCCGGTAAGCACGGCTTCCTTGGGTATCTTGTTGCTGAGCTCCTTAAGGACCTCTTTCAACGGAGGTTCCTCACCGAGCATCTTATTGATGAAATCCTTTTTTTTCGCGATATCCTGCTTCAGCCGCTCATAGTTGAGCGCGATCTGTATTTGCGGCCGCATCGCCTCGAGTTCCTTCTCGCCGTATTTTATCCTCTTTTCAAGGCTCGAAAGGCGCAGGTGCATGCTTATAAAGGAAAAGGCGAGCATAAGCACGACCGCGGCCACGACGGATTCCATGGCGGCCTTCCCGAAAGTCCGTGCGGTCTTGTGCCTTTTCTCGGAAGGCAGCAGGTTTATCCCCTTTCCTTCGCTTAACGCGGCGCCGACCGCAGCCGCAAACCTGTGCGGTTCCGCGCCCGGCGTTACGGCGTTATTCGCCAGTTTCATGCCCTTGAACGCGTCGCCGACGGATACCGGAATGTCCAGCGTCTCCTGCAGGAATTGCGCCATGCCTTTCATGGAAGCTCCGCCGCCCACAAGCACGACGGACTTCACCTTGTCCCCGAGAGAACCGTCGCTGTAATATTCAAATGAGCGCTCAATCTCCTGCACGAGCCTTTCCGTAGCGGGCCTTATGAGCGATATAAGCTGTTGGCTGTTTATCTTGCCGTCCAGGAGGTCGGTGCCCGGAAGCGGCGGTATACCGTACTTGATCTTAAGGCCCTCCGCCTCCTCATAGCCCAGTTCCACGCGGCCGTGCTCCGTTATCAGCACGGAAGTGATCGCCTTTGTTATCGCGACGCCGCCGGAGCCTATCTTCCTGTGGAATTTCAGCGAACCCTTTTTGACGATGTTTATACCGGTGGATTCCGCGCCGATATCGATAACCGCCGCGGCCGCGTCGCCCTCGAAACCCATGCGCTTCGCGATGTTCTCTATCGCGAGCGGCGGCTCGGTTATCGCGACCGGATCGATGCCCGCTTCCGCCATAAGCGCCATCATCGCGTCGACAAATTTCTTCGGCGAAGCGACGAATTTAACGCGCAGCTTCTTCAGGCCCCCTTCGCCCGCCTCCTCTTCCGTCTCGTAGGCGATGACCGCCTCGTCAAGCGGGTACGATACCTTGTCTTTCGCTTCCCATTTTATCGCCTCTCCGAGCTCCCTGTCCGGCATGCTCGGAATAGTGAAGTAACGCAGGCAGGATGTCGGGCAATCCACGATACCGACCGCCCTGGCCCCTTTGGCCTGCATGCCGGCAAGCGCCTTGCCAAGGCCTTCGGACTTGGGTACGATATTGGCTTTCCTTACGACAGGCTCCCCGGCGCCGCTGAGATCAAGCTCCACGGCCTTTATATAGGAACTGCCGATATCGATGCCGAGGAATACGCTCTTCTGCCCCATATTCATCATTCGTAATTTTCCCTGCGATGGCCTGTCGCCGTCGTGTCGCCCGTATAATTATAGAATGTCCTGATATTTCCCGTGTCGCGCGGGTCGTCCTTGACCTTTGTCGTCACCCTGAAATCGACGCCCTTCGCCCTACCCACAGATTGTACCTCAAAAGCCTGTGTCGCGTAACAAAATTCTGCGGCGGGATTCGTGTATGCAGCCGAACCGCCGAAAGGGACCAGAGACGAGGCGTCGGCGGTATCGAGGACCATGTCCCGTTCGTCCGGGTTGCCGGATGCGCTCAGGTAAGGCCGCGTTACCACAAAATCGTAGAAATCCGTTGTCACGGCGGTATCCGAATTATAAAAACACGTAAACGGGTCCGCCGCGCGCGTGTTGATTATATCCGTTGCGAGGCTCGCGGCATCCGTGGCGCCGAGCGCGAGGTTATCGAAGACCGCTTCAAGGACCTCGCGGGGGGCCGTATTGATATTTATCGGGGCGCGCGAGGCCATGCCCGAAGCCGGCGGCCTGTATGAATACGGGTTTATGTACGAATACACCGTGACATGATCCCTTATAGCGTCGTATATCGCCTCGGTCATCCCCGTGACCCGCTGGAGCTCCTCGACGGAATCGAACGGGTTCGTAAGCGCCGCGCCGCGGTAATTGACGATATTCGTCGCTACGGTATTCGCCGTGCCGCTGGCGACCCCGCGCTCTTGCATTAAATACCTCAGCAGGCCCTGCGTCGCGTAATTCAGGTGGACCTTTCCCGACTCATCGGCGACCGATACCGAT
>JAQUSA010000062.1 GCA_028715315.1 Candidatus Omnitrophota bacterium
AAGAGCTGGCCCTTCGGCTCTATCGAGAACGCCCTGACGTCGCCGTCAAGGCTTCCGGCGGGTATAAGGACCGTGCCTGTCGAGACCGCCTGGGCGATCTCGTTAATGCCTATTTGGAAGGCGGAGAGCTTATTCGGGTCTACCTGTACCCGTACGGCTGTTTTTGCGCCCCATACCTGCACCTGGGAGACCCCGTCTACCATGCTCAACCTTTTGCCGACGGTCCTGTTGCCGAGGTCGTAAAGCTGTCCCGGAGTCAGGGTGTCCGAATTAAGCATCAGGTAGAGGATAGGCGTATCGGAAGGGTTCACCTTCTGGTAGGACGGCGGGGCCGGCAGGTCGGTCGGGAGGTTTCCCGTTGCCCTGGATATGGCCGCCTGCACGTCCGGGGCGGCCAGGTCGACATTACGGCTCAGGTCGAACGTGAGTATTATCTGCGACTGGCCTTCGGTGTTGTTCGAGATGATGCTCGTAAGCCCCTGTATCTCGGTAAACTCATTCTCCAGCGGCGACGCGACCGCCGAAGCCATCGTGTCGGGGCTGGCGCCCGGGTATGCTACGTTTACTAGGATTACGGGATAGTCGACTACGGGAAGGTCGCTTATGGGAAGCGTGAAATAAGCGACGATGCCGAATATCGTCACAACCACCATAAGCAGCGTGGTCATGATAGGTTTTCTTATAAAGTTTTCTGAGAAGCTCATAGTCTATTTATTTACCTTTGTTTCGCCCTGCGGGGCGGCTATCTCGACATCCGCCCCCGGCCTCAGGCCCATCTGGCCGGCAGTCACGACATATTCCCCGGCCTTTAAGCCTTCCTTGACTATTACGTGGTCGTCTATCTTATTTCCGGCGGTTATTTTCCTTATTTCCGACTTATTATCCGGCGTCACCACGAACACATAATTGTATAATACGCCCTGGTCCTGCCCTACCTGCATGGCTTCATAGGGGATAAGCACCGCGTCTTTTTCTTTCCTCAGGACGAGCCGGACGTTCGCGAACTGTCCCGACCAGAGCGCGAAATCGCCGTTGTCTACCGAGGCGCGTAAAAGTATGGTGCCCGTCGTATTGTCGACTGAATTGTCAACGAAATGCAATATGCCTTCGCGGGAGTTCGCAACTGCGCCGGCGCGCTCTATGGCTATGATCACCCTAAGCTGGCCTTTCGCCATAGCTTCCCTTACGCCGTCGAGGTCCCTTTCGGGGACCGTAAAGTCCACATATAGCGGGTCGATCGTCTTAATATTCACGAGCGTCGGGCCGGAATTGGCCATGACTATATTGCCCGGATCGACCTGGCGTTTTCCGCAGGTACCGTCGATAGGGGAGGCGATGTAGCAATAGGCGAGGTTGATCTTCGCGAGGTCTATATTCGCGTTATCAAGCTTGATCGTCGCCTCGGATCCCGTGACGTTCGTCTCGTATTGTTCAAAACTTTGCTGCGAGATCAATTCCTTCGCGAGGAGCTTCCTGTTCCTCTCGAGAGTGTCCTTGTTAAGCTTCAGGTTCGCGAGGTCCTGTATGAGCTGGGCCTCGGCCTTATCGAGCGTCGCCTTATACTGGCTCGGGTCAATCGTGAAAAGCATGTCGCCCTTCTTGACGATATCGCCGTCCTTGAAATGGACTTCCTTTATCTCGCCGGTGACCTGCGACATGATATTGACATCATTGGGCGAATAGAGGTTGCCGAATGATTCTATGAATATGTCGGCGTCCTGCTGCTCGGCCTTGGCCGCCTTTACCATCTTCGGAGGGATCTTCTTCTCCGGGGGCTTGCGGCCGCAGCTTTTTACTATAAATAAGGTCACGACCAACACGAGCCCGATCCAGAATACGTATTTAACGATCTTCATTAAAGCGTTGCCTGTCTTAATCATTTTTTGTCTCTCCGCCTGTATATATCGTTCCGGTCGCGTGGGCCAGTTCGGCCAGTGCCACGAAAAGGTCTTTCCTGGACTGTATGAGGCTGCTTTTGGCGTCCGAAAGCTTGCTCTCGGCGTCGAGAAGGTCCAGTATGCTGTTGAGGCCGTTGCTGTAGCTTTCGAGCGCCAGCTCGTATGATGTCTGCGACGTATTCAGGAATGACTCGCTGTATTCGAGCTTCTTGACGGCAGTCTTGAAATCATAATATTTTGTCCAGACCTCGGAGCTGGCCGATATCTCGGCCTCTATCAGCTTCTCGCGCTCAACGTTCGCAAGCGCCTGCTCTTCGCGGAGTTTGTTTAGGTTTTCGAAGCCGTCAAAAACGTCCCAGTCGAAACTCAGGTATGCCGCGTATGTCCTGTCGTTATCGCGCGGCTGTTTATAGTTATAGTATTTGTAGAAATTCTTGTTAGCCGAGGCGCCGGCGCTTAAGGAAGGGTAAAGATCGGAGTTTGCCGAGCTCGCGGCGGCATTTTGCGCCCTCAGGTTCGCCCTTAACGCGGCAATATCCGGGCGCTGGTCTATGGCGTCATTTATCATCCTCGTGATGTCCTCGTCGTTGATGGCCATCGGGACATCCTTGGACGGTTCCATGACCTCAAAAACGGTGTCGGCCGGATATCCGAGCGATTTCGCAAGTGCCGCCTTCGACGTCTTGACGGCGCCCCTGGCGTTCTCGAGGGAATAAAGCGTCTGTTCGAATGTTGATTTTGCCTGGAGCATGTCGAGTTTTGCCGCGAGCCCGACCTCGAACCTGCGGGAGGCCGCGTCATAAGCCGCCTGAGCGTTCTTAAGGTCCGATTCCGCTGCGGCCAGCATCGCGACCGCGCTGTGGTAGCCGTAATAAGAGGTCTCTACGTTAAGCACGACGTCCTGCATCGTGCGGTTAAACTGGAAGTTCGCGGCGATAAGCAGCTGAGACTGTTCCTCGACGTCCGCGGCCCTGCCCCCGAAATCGAGGAGGAGATAAGTGAGCTGTATGCCGGGCCCGTATTTAAAATAATCGACGCTGGCCATGTCTATGTTGGCCTTGGTGTCCTGCCTCGTGCCCTCGCCGGTGATCGAGACCTTAGGGTAATAACGGCCTTCCATCTGCAGCTTTACGGCCTGCACGGACTTGGCGTTTTCCCACGCCTGTTTCGTGGAAGGGTTTGTGCGCAGGGCTATGTCGACCAGGTCGCCAAGCGCAAGGGGCCTGGACGTGTCAATCTTCTGGCCGCGGATAGACTGCCATGTCGCGTCTTTTGAGTCGGAGATCTTAATCTTCTTTGCCGGCACCCAGGCCGCTTCAGAAGACGAAGGGGCTGCCAGTGTGCGGCATCCCGCAGCGGAAATTAACATGGCCGCAGAGGTAAGGGCAGATAATAGTACCTTGGTGTTAGTCATGTTATATGCTGCCATTATACAGTCAAAAAATTCTGTGCGCAACAAAAAAGCATTAACCCCTTGTTATTTCACGGTTTTTTTGGTATATTTATACCGCATGGAGGCCCGATAATATGCGCAGTAACTCCGGTTTGATAATCCTGGTATCTATCGTTCTTCTTGCCGCCGTCCCGTACGCCGGGGCGGAGATAAAATTCGAGATCCTGGGCAGCGCGAAGAACGTGCAGGGCGTGATACTGCCGGCAGGCACAAGGATAGAGTATACGGAGTCGGGCAAGATCAATTACGCGATACTCGAGGGCCCGGCGAAACTGCAGGACCTTCCTTGCCGGGGATGGGTGTATTTTTATGAATCCGGAAGGATAAGGAACGCTGAGCTTTCCCGCGAGGCGACCATCCAGGGCATGAAGTTCGAAAATGGCAGCAGGATATCCCTGTATGAATCAGGGAAGCTGCAGTCGGGCACGCTGGCCGAAGGGAAGATAGTCGACGGCGTCAAGCTCGTGGACGGCGCAAGGATATCCCTTTTCGAGAACGGCAAGGTAATAAACGCGTATTTAACGAAGGCCCAGGAGATACAGGGGATATTGTGCGCCCCGGGGCCGGTCAATTTTTATGATAACGGCAGGCTTGAGACGGCGACGCTTGCAAGGGCCGAGGAGTTGGGCCGCATAAAATACCCCGCAGGCAGCGTGATAGACCTCTACTCGTCCGGAAGGGTCAAGAGGGTAGCCCTGTCCGAGGCGATGACGATCGAAGGCGTTCTTTACGGCAAGGGCAACCGGGTGCATTTCGGAGAAGACGGCAAGGTCCTGCCCGTAAGATAATACCTATATAAGAATATATTTGCTGGGATGGCGGAACTGGCAGACGCGACAGTTTGAGGGGCTGTTGGTTGAATAAACTGTGGGGGTTCAAATCCCCCTCCCAGCACCAATTTTCCAAAATAAAGCGGTGACGTATGGCCGGATACAAGATAGGATGCCATACCCTTACCTGGGGAAATTTCCTCCGGGATTACCCGTTAAAGAACGCTCTTTGCGAGATAAAAGAGGCCGGATATGACGGCGTCGAGATGTATGACGCGCTCGAGAGGCTGGGCCCGGCCGCTTCATTCAGGACCCAGCTTAGCGAAGTGGGCCTCGAACTGGCATCGCTCTCCGCCAACATCAGGGTGACCTCCGACGAGAAGTCCGACACGGCTGAGGCCAGGGAAAAGGCGTATTTCGCGGGGCAGTTCGGCGTAAAGGCGCTCATGGTTACGGGCGGCTGGAAGGGCGACGGCCTCTCGAAGGACGTAAAAAGCTATAAGGCCCTCTGTAAAAGGCTCGATTCACTCGCCGAATACTCTTCAGGGTTCAACGTCAGGATAGCCTTCCATAACCACCTCGATACGATAGTAGAAGAAGAGAGGGATATAGCCAGTCTTCTCGAGTTCTCAAGGTCGGTAAAACTTTGCGTGGACACAGGGCATCTTGCGGCGGCCGGTTCGGACCCCGCGGGGGTGATAGAGAGGTACCGTTCATCCGTAGCCCTCGTGCACCTGAAGGACTGGGATCCCCGGGCCAGGGATTTCTCCGAGCTTGGCCGGGGTATACTCTGCCATAACATGAAGAATATCCTTGCAAGTTTAGATAAGATTAATTATACTGGCTGGATTGTTGTTGAACTTGACAGGACTTCAACCACCCCGTTCGAGAGCGCGAGGATGTCCCGCGGTTTCCTGAGGGGGATAGGATATTAGGCATGGAGTTTAAGGTCGGGATCTGCGGCCTCGGAAGGAGCGCGCAGGAATTCCACATACCACTGATGAAGAGGGTGGGGAAGTTCCGGATAGTGGCGGTATGCGACACGATCCAGGGGCGCAGGAGGGTCGCTGACAGGGATTACGGCACGATAGCTTTTTCGGATTACAAGCATTTCCTCGACACGGATATAGACCTCGTGGTCATAGCCACCCCGTCGAGCAGCCATTTCAGGATAGCGAAGATGGTGCTCGAGGAAGGCAGGCATTGCGTGGTGGAGAAGCCTATCGCGCTGACACTGAAAGAGGTCGATTATCTGATAAAGCTTGCGAACAGGAAGAGGGTCGTGCTCTCGGTCTTCCAGAGCCGCAGGTTCGACGGCGATTTCATCACCGTCAAGAAATTGCTCGACGAGCACCTGGTCGGCGAGCCTTTTACGATCGAGTCGCGCGCGACCTCATACGGATCTTTGAAGAATTACGGCGTCAAGGAGTTCAACCCGGCCTGGCGGTACAGGAAGTCCTACGGTGGCGGGATACTCTACGATTTCGGTTCGCATATAATCGACCAGATGTTATGCCTTGTAAAAGAGCAGCCGGTATCGGTCTGGTGCGACATGAAGTCGGTGATCTGGTCCAGGGAAGTCGACGATTATTTCAAGCTGCTTATAAGGTTCCGCGGCGGAGTCACCGCGCACCTTGAAGCGAGCCAGGTTTCGAGGTATAATCTACCTCGCTGGTATGTGCTCGGGACAAAGGGCGCTTTGTTGAGCGAGAACGGCGGGCACCCGATAAAGATAAAGACCCAGATGAAGGGCGAGGACTTTGAGAGGACCTACCAGGTCGAGCCCAGCTGCTGGGAGAAATATTACGAGAACCTTTACGATGTCCTGATGCACCGCGCGCATCCCGTCATCAAGCTCGATGAGGTGCGCAGGACGGCGGCTGTTATAGACGCCGCCCAGCTCTCGGCGCATAACAGGAGAGAAGAGAAAGTTAGATATTAGCGGGTTCATGGGCCCGCCAGCGTTTGGCCCCTTCGTCTAGTGGCCTAGGACGGATGGTTCTCAGCCATTAAACACGGGTTCGATTCCCGTAGGGGCTACCAATAAAGCTCTGATCTGCACATTTGATCAGGGCTTTTTTGTCTTTACGTTTCAAAGG
>JAQUSA010000063.1 GCA_028715315.1 Candidatus Omnitrophota bacterium
TCGAGTACCTGAACGAGCCCGTATCTATGAGTATCGCGGCATATATCGCTATCGCCTCCGGCCTCGCGGGCTTCATGCGCATCTTCCTGAAAATATCGCTGACCATCTCCCCGGCAGCGGCGCTCTTACTATCCACCCAGTTTATATCCCCGAACATGCTGTTGCTCACATGGTGGTCTATGTTTATCACGGTCATGTCCCCGGTGATCAGGCCGCTTACCTTGCCTGTCCTTTCGACCGTCGGGCAATCGACCACGAGTGCGCAATCAAATTCCCCGGCCTTACGCCGCTTCAAGCCGTCGTAGATATTTATCGACTTGATGCCGGGCAGGAAATCGCATGAGACGGGCGGCGGGTCCTGGTCGATGATCACCGCTTTCTTCCCGGCCCTGCGCAGCAGGCTTGCTATGGCAAGCTGCGACCCTATCGCGTCCGCCTCCGGGTCAACATGGGCCGTCACGAGGAAGCTCTTGTGCGCGCGTATGCCTTCCACGACTTTATTAAGGCTCATTTTTGGCTTCTTTCTCTTTGTGTATCTTGTCGAATATTTCGTTGAGGTGGAGGCTGTACTCCGTCGATTCGTCCAGCCTGAAGAGCAGCTCCGGGGTGAACTTCATCCTCAGCCTCTCCCCTAGCATCTTCCTTATGAAACCCGTCGCAGAGTTCAGCCCTTTCGCGGCGTATTCCTTTTCCTTCGCGCCGCCCAGGGAGCTGAAATAGACCTTGGCGTTCCTCAGGTCGGGCGTCACCTCTACCCTCGTTACCGTCACAAAACCTATCCTCGGGTCCTTAATGTTCTCCGCTATTATCATCGAGATATATTCCCTCATCTCGCTCGCTACCCTTTCAGGCCTTATCCCCATTTTAATATCTCCATGTTGTGGTTTATCATCCCTGCTGCCTGTAATGCCTTACGGCATAATCCAGCTCCTCGGGCTTTGTTTTTATCTTGCCGTCGAGTTTTGCGTGAAGAGCCCTCTTCATCATATCCCTGAAATGGGGCCCGGGCTTTATGCCGGCCCTCTTCAGGTCCTCGCCGCGGAGGTGAAGCTTTATCTCGGAATATTTTACCATGAATGCCATTATCCTGCGCTTTACGGTCTGTGAGCCGCTCTTCGCGATGAACATAAGCAGCACCTCATGCGGATAACCTTCCAGGCAGTCGTATATCTCGCTCGGCTTCAGCTTTTCTCTCCTCGAGAGCGCGCGCTCCACCTTTTCGCATCCGCCCTTAAATGACGCGAGCATTGCGGCGTCTTCCCTGCGCAGCGCGAATTCAGCGCATATCTTCCTGACGCTCTGCGGGTCAAGCTCCTCGAGAAGGGCCGCCATATAAAGGATCCAGCGCCCTGTCACATGTTTCCTCTTTATGCCGCTCGAATCGTACCACCTGATGGTCTCGCCTACGGAACCAAAGATCGAGGCCGTGCCTCTAGTAAGCTTTAGCTTCTTATCTATGAAGCGGAGCTCGTTAAGCTCCGAGAGCCTCTTTACCGCCTTCAGCGGGTCATCTTCCGAAAGGATCGCGATCACCTCCTCGCGTATCCTATGCTTCTGCGTCCTGTCAACCATCTGCAAACCGACGGCTTTCTTTATGAGGTCTTCCGTGCGGGGCTCTATCTTGAAATCGAACCTTTGCTCGAACCTTACGGCGCGGAATATCCTCGTGGGGTCATCCACAAAACTCAGGTCGTGGAGCGCCCTTATCTTGCCCTCCCTGAGGTCCTTCCTCCCGTTAAAGGGGTCCAATAATTCCCCGAACCTCGCCTTGCCGAGGCTGAACGCCATCGCATTTATCGTGAAATCCCTCCGGTACAGGTCGTTCTCTATCGGCCCGAATTTCACGGTGGGCAGAGCCGCAGGGCGTTCATATACTTCGGTCCTCGTCATGGCGATATCTATCTTGTATTTCCCGCCCGCCGACTTGGCCGGGGCGATACCTTTAGGGCACGGGAAGAATACGGTCCCGGTGCCGAACCTCTTATGGTATACGCAGGTCCCGCATAATTCGCTTGAAAGCCTTTTTGCGAAATCGATAGCGCTGCCTTCTATGACCAGGTCTATGTCGTAATTCTCTACGCCAAGTATCAGGTCCCGCACGAAACCTCCGACAGCAAAGGCCTTGAAGCCCATCTCCGCCGCTATCCTTCCGGAGAACCTGAGCAGCTCGGCGACCTTGCCCGGAAAAGCCCTTTTGATCTTCGGGGTAAGGTCTACCGTAAAACGGCTCTCGTCTTCCTTTTCCCCGGATGCCGGTTCGCCGAACAGCCTTCCGTGAAAAGTGCGGAGCAGGTCGGTCCTGGTGACCAGGCCAAGGAACTTCCTATTTCCGATGACGGGGACGCATCCCACGTTCTTTTGCTGCATGATATCCTGTATCGCATATATGGAGGTGTCAGGCTTTACCGGAAAAAGCTTGCAGGACATGTATCCCTTAAGCCTCGCATGCCCGAACCCTCTCGATATGGCCTTCTCGATGTCTCTTAGGGACGCGACCCCCTCCATTGACTTCCTGCCGCGAACGGCCGCATACTCAACGCAGGCCGCGGCGATCTTCTCTCTCGCCGAGGTGACCGTCTCCTCTGTATCAAGCTGGAGCCCCTTCCCGGATATAAGGTCCTTCGCCTTGATATCCGAATGGATATGGCTCCTCAGGTGGTCGATCAACCGTGCCTTGACCCCAGCCAATCCAAGGCCCTTTATTACCGAGCCGGCCGCTGTCGGGTGCCCTCCGCCGCCGAAGTGCGAGGCTATCTTCGACACGTCTATGAACGGCAGGCTGCTCCTGGCTATGAATTGCACCCTGTCTTTTGTCTGCACAATTATGAACGTGGCATTGAAGTTCTCCGCCTCCTCCATCTTGTGCGCCAGCAGGCTGAGGTCATCCACATATTCGTCGCTTACCGCGGACGCTATAGCGACATGTATCCCGTTGATTATATGTATCTCTGTAGATTGTATAAGGCGGGCCAGCAGGTTAAGCTCTTTATCCGTAAGTTCCCTGTTCAGGTAAGAGGAGACCGTATTCAGGTCTGCTCCCTGCGACATAAGGAAGCTCACGATATCTATATCCCGGCCCGTTGTGGTAGGAAATGTAAGGGATCCGGTATCTTCGTATATTCCGAGCGCCATTATCGTGGCTTCAAGCGGCGTGACCTTTAATCCCTGTTTTCTTATGATGTCGGCCAGTATCGTGGTTGTCGCGCCGGCCTTCTCGTAAATATCCTTATCCGCGGGTATGTCGCCCTCCGACCTCGGATGATGGTCGTACAGGTGCACCTCGACGCCCTTCCTGCCGACAAGCTGGGCCATCCTCCCTATCCTGCCGGCCGACCTCGTCTCGACAACGACAAGCCTCTTTACATCGTCCAGCCGCGCGCCCTTCTCGTGCTCTATCCTGACCACATCCTCGCTGAGGGACATGAATTCCCTCACGGCCCTCTCCTGCGAGCCCGGCAGGACGAGCCTCGCGCTCGGATAAAGCCTGCGCGCCGCCACCATCGACGCTAACGCGTCGAAATCGGCGTTAGTGTGCGTTGTTATCAGGTCGGTCAATAGAAGAGTGAAATGCCCCCGATCACTGAATTCGTATCGATGCCGCCGTTTGGTTTCTTGATGCTGAGATTCGAAATATGCCTGTAGCGGTACCCGACGTTAAGCGCGAGGTTATCCTTGATGAAGTAATATAACCCGGCACCCCCATGATCCACGAAATTCGCGTGCGAACCCTGTTTCCTCGTCTTCTCGGATATATAGATGCCGCCTGTGCCGCCTTCTATGTAGGGATAGAGCTTATCGCCCAGGGGGAACATGTACTTCAGCCCGAGGCTGCATCCCGCCTCATATTCCGAGCTCGGCTTGACCACCGGGTTGACGAAAGGCTCCACCATGAACAGCAGGGCGCCCTTCATGCTGTTCCATTTCAGCCATTTCTTGAGATTGAAACCGAACCTGCCCGCGATATATACATTATCATAGTCTTTTGGCGCGTCGTCGTACCCGACATCGGCCGTGCCCCATCCCGAATAAAAACCGGCTTCCTTGAGCGTCGCATCGCTGTTTATCGTGTCGGCGGTCTCCGCCATGGCATTCGATGACGCGATCAAAACCACCGATAATACCACGAATACCTTTAAACCCCTGAGCATCTCCGCTCCCCCTTTCCTTATTTTGTGAACATCATCTTCAATGACATCAGGAACATCAATATACCAAAGAATCTCTGAAGAAACAAGTTCGGCAGGCCTATCGCCGTCCTTGCCCCCAGTAGCCCGCCTACGAGGAATCCCATGCATATGAATATCGCCGCTTTGATGTCGACATACCCGCCCTTATAATAAACGAGCGCGGCAAGCACGCCTATCGGGGGCAGGAGCAATGCAAGCGTAGTGCCCTGGGCCTGCATCTGGGTGAACTTGAACACATAGACAAGTGCCGGCACTATTATTAGGCCTCCGCCTATGCCCACAAGCCCGCTCAATATTCCCGCCGCGAATCCTAATATAACATAAAGGAATGCATTAGGCATCATTAATCTCCTTATTTTTCCTTGTATCCGGCGGTCCATTTACTTTTGTAGAAATCATATGACTTTTTCAACTGCCTCTTGAATATATTGTCCTTACCGTCCCCCATGGATGTCACGCCGAAATACTCCTCATGGTCGAGCCTGTCGGGGGAATCCCAGTATTTCGTCCCCGGATTATGCTCATAGGGGCTGCCGTCCATATACCACCTGTCGAGGTAATCGAATATGCATCCTCCGACGCAATTCCCGGAACTCTTCTTCGGAGCCGGGGGATTTGCGCCGGCCCTGTTGTTCTCCATGTCCCTATAGCAGCCCTGGAGGTACTCGAGCTGCATCTCTTCGTCATCTCCCTTATTCTTATTGTAGGAGAAAATGCCGTATTCGGTCAGGAATACGGGCCTGTCGAAATCCCTCTTGACCTGCTTCCACATCGTCCCGAAGCCCCATTTCCCCATATATGCGTTCATCCCTATAATGTCGATATCCGGCAGGTATTCCCCGTACAGCGGAAGATGGCTACCCCTGAAACCCTCGCATATGCCGACCAGGTGGTCCGGGTCTATCCGCTTGATCATTTTTGCGCATTCGTTCACGAGGGTCAGGTAATCCTTCATATTGGCGCCCGCGTTGCAGCGTGACCATGTCGCAATGTTGTTCTCGTTCCCAAGCAGCCACATCAGCACATAAGGCTCGTCCTTGTTGTCCTCGACCATCGCCCTTACCGACTTCTTGATATTCTCCCTCTGCGCCGGGTCCGAATAATCGCATCCCTGTTCCCAGGTCGTGCCGCTGCCTACGGTCCAGGACCCCATAAAATTCCCCATTATCGCGCGTATGCCGTATTTGGAATACATCTCCCTGAGCAGGGCCTTGTTCACCGGATGGTCATACTGCAGCCTGAAGCTTTCGCTCTTGCGGTATATATCCCCCAGGATGGGATTATCGGACGGGACATGGTAGATCCTGATCGTATTGCAACCCATATCCTTCAATATCTGGAAGTCGCCAACAGGCGCCTCGCCCGCGTCCTGCTTTTCATTCCTGTTACGGTCGACCCAGACATCGTAAGCTATATCGTTTTTGTTATTTTTGTTCTCGTCGTAATACATCCAGTCGCGCATCGTCTCATCGCCGGGAGACTCGCCGATCAGGACGGGGCTGAAGACGACCCCCTTGATATAATACGGCTTCCCGTCGACGACCAGTTCCCATCCGCCGTCGGCGTCCTTGACCGCCCTGGACTTAGCGTCTGCAGCCGACGCGTATAAGGCAATTATGGCGGCTATCGATACTATCGCCGTCCACTTCACCATTTTTTGAATATGAAGAATACCGCCCCGACCATGAACATGAATCCAACGAGATAATTCCATTTTAATCCTTCCTTCAGGTATAGGACCGAGAATACGCAAAAGACGGCCAGGGTTATGACTTCCTGCAGAGTCTTAAGCTGTGCGGTCGAGTACTGGTAGCTGCCCATCCTGTTCGCGGGCACCTGGAAGCAGTACTCAACGAATGCGATAAGCCAGCTTATCAATATCGCCAGGGTTATGGGCGAATTCCTGAACTTCAGGTGGCCGTACCACGCGAAGGTCATGAGTATGTTGGAGATGGTCAATAAAACGATGGTGCGCATTGCCTTTTCCTTTTATATGGTTCGCCTGGTGCGAAT
>JAQUSA010000064.1:0-2225 GCA_028715315.1 Candidatus Omnitrophota bacterium
GAAATCACTTTCAAACCTGTCATAGCTCATGCCGGCAGCCGATGCGCGCGGTATGACTATTACGTCATAGCCTGCCGAGAGGCTGCCCTTGTTGAGCCTGAACGCCTCTTTTATATAACGGCGCAGTCTATTGCGCGTCACGGCGAGCTTAAAATTCTCTTTCCTGAGAGAAACGCCGATCCTCGAGCAGCCGAGATTATTCCGGGATACGCCGATTTTTATCGATTTGCCGACGTAAAATGCGCTTTTATTAAGGGATAACCTGAATTCCGCGGTGCTGGTTATCCTTTCGCGCCTCGAGAGGGAGAACCTCTTCATGATGCGGGATTCTAGACGGTCAGGCGCTTTCTTCCTTTTTGGCGCCTTCTCTTCAATACCGCCCTGCCTTCCTGCGTAGACATCCTTTTCCTGAATCCGTGTGTGCGTTTCCTCTTCAGGTTTGATTTTAAGGTAATATTCTTCTTCATCTTTTCTCCTTATAAGTTAAAGCAGGATTATACCACGATTGGCGTCTTAGTCAAGGCAAAAAGTTCTTGCAAACGCAGCCCACCCTTGATATAATCTATCGAGGTAATAGGCCTTTTGGAGCAAAGGGGCCCTGTGAATAAATTGTGAATAACTTTTCAAGCGGTTTTTGATGGAAAATCTTAAAAATGCGGTGGAGGTCTGGGACAAAGCAAAGGACCTCATCGAAGAAAAAGTAAACCCTCAGACGTTCGAGACGTGGTTCAAGCCAACCAAGGGGGTCAGCATATCCGGCGAGGCGCTGATCCTGGAAGTGCCGAACAGCTTTTTCAAGGACTGGCTGCTTGAACATCACCTCGAGCTGATAAAGGCAACCCTCAGGAATACATCCGGGCGGAGCCTTACCCTTGATTTTTTATATTCTTCCAACGAACCGGAAAAGCAGCTGCCTATACCGCAGAGGCAACCGTCAAAAACATCAGAGAAGAAACAGGAGCCTTCGAATAGCCCCGGGCTTAATCCGGCTTATACTTTTGACGATTTTGTGATCGGGCCGAGCAATAAGATGGCCCATGCCGCGGCGATGGCGGTCGCCGAGTCCCCGGCAAAGGCCTATAATCCGCTCTTTATTTACGGCAAGGCGGGGATGGGCAAGACGCATTTGATGAACGCGATAGGCCATTGCGTGGCCGCAAAGAACCCGAATGTCAAGGTCGTCTATATAACCAGCGAGCAGTTCACGAACCAGCTGATCCACGCGATACAAAACCGGTCGACCGACAGGTTCAGGGCGAAATACAGGAGCGTCGACGTGCTCCTCATCGACGATGTGCATTTTATCGCCGGGAAGGAGTCGACGCAGGAGGAGTTCTTCCATACGTTCAACACCCTGCATGATGCGCACAAGCAGATCGTGCTCTCGAGCGATAAGCCGCCGAAGGAGATCGACGGGCTCGAAGAGAGGCTCGTATCCAGGTTTGAGTGGGGCCTTATCGTGTCGATTTCGCAGCCGGATTTCGAGACAAGGGTAGCCATATTACGCCAAAAACTTAAAAGGGAAAAGATAGACGTCCCCGATGACGTGATATTTTATATAGGGGAAAAGATAAAATCCAATATCCGCGAACTTGAAGGTGCGCTGAAAAGGGTGGTAGCGAACGCGGTCCTGCTAAAACAGAGTGTTAACACCGAGCTCGCGCGCACTGTGCTGAAGGATATGGTCAAGGAGAAGGAATCGCGGATAACAGCCGAATCTATATTTGAGGAGGTTGCGGCATATTTTAACGTCCGCGTTTCGGATATCAAAGGAAGGCGCAGGACAAAGCAAATGGTTGTGCCGAGGCAACTTTCCATGTACCTGATAAGGAAGCTGACCGACCATTCATTGCCGGAGATCGGGGAATTATGCGGCGGGCGTGACCATACGACCGTCATGCATGCCTGTGAAAGCGTCGAAAGCGACATTAAGAAAGACCAAAAGACCAAGGATATCGCGGGAAAACTGGCCTCGCTTATAAGCGGGGAATAGGGTGTGGTTTTCTTATGGTTTAGCTGTGTATAACCTGTTGACGGCTGTGCCTAAGTCGGGGAAGTTCCGGCTTCAAGGAATATACCGGGGTTTAGCGGTCGTAACCTGTGCATAATTAACTGGCTATTAAAAAGCGTAACAGTATTAAACTGAGGCGCTTTCGGACCTGTGCACAATTCAACAGCTGTTACTACTGCTACTACTTATTATATAAATAACTAATAGGAGAAGA
>JAQUSA010000064.1:2325-6175 GCA_028715315.1 Candidatus Omnitrophota bacterium
CTGTGCATAATTAACTGGCTATTAAAAAGCGTAACAGTATTAAACTGAGGCGCTTTCGGACCTGTGCACAATTCAACAGCTGTTACTACTGCTACTACTTATTATATAAATAACTAATAGGAGAAGATATGGAAGTGAAATTAACGCGCGACCTGCTCCAGAAGGGGATACAGACCGTCCAAAACGCCGTATCCCAAAAAAGCGGACTACCGATCTTGTCAAACATCCTGTTTGAAGCGTCTAAAGACAAGATCAGGCTTGTGGCTACCGACCTTGAGATAGGGGTGATATGTAAAATAGGCGGGGTGGACGTGCAGGAAGACGGCAGTATTTCTATCCCGGCGAAAAAGGTGAGCGATATAGTAAAAGAGCTCCCAAACAACGAGATACACCTTTCCGCAAAGAAGAATAACCAGGTCGTCATTAAGTGCGAGAAATCCACCTTCAAGATAATGGGGCTCCCTAAAGACGAGTTCCCGAAAGTGCCGGAGCTTTCCGACAAAGACTCGATCGTGCTTCCCCAGAAACAACTTAAGGCGATGCTGAACTCCACCGCGTTTGCCATATCAAAAGACGAGACGAGATACGTGTTAAACGGGATCCTGTTCGCGGTGGGCGACAAAAAACTGAAGGTGGTCGCCACCGACGGCCGAAGGCTGGCGATGGTGGAGAAGGATATGCCCAAGCAGGCGGGGTTTTCCAGGAAGGCGATAGTGCCGTCAAAGGCCGTCGCAGAAGTCATGAGGATACTGAAGGAAGACGGGGATGTCAGGATATTGTTCAGCGAGACCCAGGCGGCCTTCGAACTCGAAGACTCCACACTAATAACCAGGCTGATCGAGGGGGAATACCCAAATTACGAACAGGTAATACCGAAGCAGGGGCAGGACAAGATGAAGCTCAAGAGGGAGAGTTTTTATGCCGCGGTGAAAAGGGCGAGCCTCCTCACCACGCCCGACTCTCAATCGATCAAGCTGGATATAAACAAGAACAAGGTGGTCATTTCAAAAGCCTCGCAGGATGGCAGCGAATCGCGCGAGGACGTAGACTGCGAGTATGTAGGCGAAGAGCTTGCGATAGGCTTCAACCCGAACTATATAATGGACCCCCTCAAGAATATAAACGAGGAAGAGATAGTGTTTGAATTTGCCGGCCAGGACAAGCGCGGCGTCCTGAGGGCGGAGGGCGGGGACTATGTTTATATAGTCCTGCCCGTAAGGATGGACTAGCGCTTGAAGAACGGGCCCGTGGCTATATCGCAGGCGGTCGAAGCGGTCCTGCGCGGGTTGGGTTCGGGCAAGGTCCCGCAGGCGGACTCGCTGAGCAAGGCTTGGGCGAAGTCGGCGGGGGGTAACAGCGCGAAACACACAAGGCCTGTCGATATAAAAGACGGGGTACTGATAGTGCATGTTGATTCTTCCGGATGGCTGCACCAGCTCACAATGGAGAAGATAAAGATATTATCGCAAATGAAGGAAGAGATGGGCATGGATGTGATAAAGGATATTAAACTTAGGATAGGGGAGATATAGGCAGATGCCAAAAAGCGAAAAGTATGACGCGGGGACTATCCAGGTCCTTGAGGGGCTCGAGGCCGTAAGGAAAAGGCCGGCAATGTATATCGGCGACACGGCCATAGGGGGCTTTCACCACCTTGTCTATGAGGTAGTCGATAACTCGATAGACGAGGCGATGGGCGGGTACTGCTCGACCGTATCGGTAATTGTGCACAAGAACAACAGCGTGACGGTCATAGACGACGGCCGCGGCATACCCGTAGACATGCACGCAACCGAAAAAAAATCAGCCCTCGAAGTCGTGCTCACGAAACTGCATGCCGGAGGCAAATTCGACCATAAGAATTATAAGGTTTCGGGCGGCCTCCACGGCGTCGGGGTATCCGTTGTCAACGCACTGTCGGAATGGCTCGAGGCGGAGATCCGCCGCGACGGCAAGGTCTACCACCAGAGGTATGAAAAGGGCAAGACCGCGTCCAAGATGACGGTCGTTGGCAAGTCAAAGACCACTGGCACGAGGATAACATTCAAGCCGGACGGAGATATATTCCCGGGCAAGCTTGAGTACAGTTTCGACACCCTTTCGAACAGGCTGCGCGAACTGGCCTTCCTGAACAAAGGGCTGAAGATCGACCTGAAGGATGAGAGGACGAATAAGGAGAACTCGTTCAAGTTCAGCGGCGGCATAGAGTCATTTGTCGAGTTCCTGAACAAGAACAAGAACCCCCTGCACAAGAAAGTCGTCATCTTCAGCGGTGAAAAAGACAGGATACAGATGGAGGTCGCGCTGCAGTATAACGACGGCTACGGGGAGAACCTCTTCTCATTCGCCAACAACATCAACACGATAGAAGGCGGTTCGCACCTGAGCGGTTTTAAGTCGGCGCTGACGAGGGTCATCAACCAATATTGCAAGAACAAGGGCCTCTTCAAGAACGAGGAGATCACGCTCTCCGGCGACGACGTGCGTGAAGGGCTGACCGCCGTCATATCCATCAGGATACCGGAGCCGCAATTCGAGGGCCAGACCAAGACCAAGCTCGGGAACTCGGAAGTCGAAGGGCTCGTGGCTTCGATGGTCAACGAGTCGATGAGCTCGTTCCTGGAGGAGAACCCGTCGGTAGGAAACAAGATCGCGGACAAGTGCCTCCTTGCCAGCAGGGCGAGGGAAGCCGCAAGGAAAGCGAGGGAGCTCACAAGGAGAAAGGGCGCGCTCGAAGGCGTCGGGCTGCCGGGAAAACTTGCCGACTGCTCCGAGAGGGACCCTGCCCTATGCGAGGTATATCTAGTTGAGGGCGATTCCGCCGGCGGTTCCGCCAAGCAAGGCAGGGACCGCAGGTTCCAGGCCATACTCCCGTTAAAGGGAAAGATCATAAACGTGGAGAAGGCGAGGCTGGATAAGGTGCTCGCGAACGATGAAATAAGGACCATGATATCCGCGGTAGGATGCGGTATAGGCGAGGAATTTGATATAGCTAAATTGAGATACTCGAAGATAATAATAATGTGCGATGCCGATGTCGACGGTTCCCACATAAGGACCCTGCTTCTCACCTTCTTCTACAAACAGATGAGGGCCCTCCTCGAGAAGGGGAACATCTTCATAGCCCAGCCGCCGCTGTATAAGATAAAAAGAGGGAAGAGGGAAGAGTATATCCAGACAGAGGTCCAGATGAATTCGATGCTGCTGGAGCTCGGGTCCGAAGGGCTGAAGCTTATAAGGACGAAAGAAAAGCGCACATATACGGATACCCAGCTAAAGGACATCCTGAACAACCTGGTCGAGCTTGAGGACCTTACAAGCGGATTAGGCAAAAAGGGAGTAAATATTGCAAAATACCTCGTTTCTAGGCACCCAAAGACCAAAAAACTGCCTATTTTCAGGGTAAAAGTGGATGGAAAAGACCAATTCTTGTATAATGACGCGGAGTTGGCAAAGTTCGTGAAGGAAGAGGAGGAAGAGGCAGGCGAGGAGGTCGAGATAAAAGAGGACAATAAGGCAGGGTCGAACGGCAAAGGAGTGGACCTGCTGGAGATATATGAGTCAGAGGAGATAGAAAAGTGCCTGGGCAGGCTGGAGAAGCTTGACCTGTCCGCGAGCGAATACATATATCAACAGGCTGAGGATAAGCCGAAAGAGAAGCAGAAGGCGCCGTTCAGGATGGCAGGCGAGGAGGAAGAACTGGAATTCAACTCGCTCAAGGATATCCTGGAACACGTGAGAAACCTCGGCAAGAAGGGCATGAGCATACAGAGGTATAAAGGTCTCGGCGAGATGAACCCGCAGCAGCTCTGGGAGACGACCATGGACCCGGAGAAGAGGACGCTCCTGA
>JAQUSA010000065.1:0-1560 GCA_028715315.1 Candidatus Omnitrophota bacterium
GCGCACATAGAGAAACAGTTCGGCAAGGGCTCAATAATGAAGCTGGGAGAAGAGCCCCATTACAAGGTCGAGTCAATCCCCACAGGAGCCCTGTCGCTGGATCTGGCCATAGGCATCGGCGGAGTGCCGAGGGGGCGCGTCATAGAGATATACGGGCCCGAGTCGTCAGGTAAGACCACCCTGTCCTTGAGCATTGTCGCGGAAGCGCAAAAGAGAGGCGGCGTGGCGGCCTTTATCGACGCAGAGCACGCGTTCGATTCCACGTACGCGAAGAAGCTCGGCGTGAACATCGACGACCTTTTGATATCGCAGCCGGATTCGGGCGAACAGGCCCTGGAGATATGCGAGACGCTGGTAAAATCAAGCGCGGTGGACATAGTCGTCGTGGATTCTGTCGCCGCCCTGGTCCCGAGAGCTGAAATAGAAGGAGAGATGGGAGATTCGCATATGGGCCTGCAGGCGAGGCTTATGTCGCAGGCATTGCGCAAACTGACGTCATCCATCAGCAAATCGAAGACCTCGGTCATATTCATAAACCAGATACGGGAGAAGATCGGCGTCATGTTCGGGAATCCCGAGACGACTCCCGGCGGACGCGCGCTTAAGTTCTACGCGTCGGTAAGGCTGGACATAAGGCGCATAGACAACATAAAACTTAACGACGTGTCTGTCGGAAGCCACGTAAGGGTAAAGGTCGTGAAGAACAAGGTTGCCGCGCCGTTCCGGCAGGCTGAGTTCGATATAATATACAATGAAGGGATCTCCCGCACGGGCGATATAATCGATCTGGCCGTAGACCTGGAGATCATCGCAAAGAGCGGTTCATGGCTTATCTACGGCGACCAGAAGATCGGCCAGGGCAGGGAGAACGCCAAGGCATTCCTCAAGGAAAATCCTAAACTCCTGCATGAGCTGGAAAAAAAGATCAGAGAGAAGACTATAGCATAAACAAACCGGAGGGGAACGAGATGTTCAAGCGGTATTCCGTATTGTTTATCACTGTGCTTATTTTGGTATCTGTTTGCGCAAAGGCATCGGCCGGCCCGCAGGACCTGTCGGTGGCGAAATCCCTTGAAAATGTATTCGCCGAGGTCGCCGAAAAGGTCGGGCCTTCGGTCGTGTCGATATCCACGATGCATACGGCAAAGATGCGCGGCGGGCAGATGGGCGATGACGAGATGTTCCGCCAGTTCTTCAAGGACTTTTTCGGTGATGCGCCTGACCGTGAGTATATGCAGCGGGGCATAGGGTCGGGTTTCATAATCGACCAGGACGGATACATACTGACGAACCAGCACGTCGTCGCGGGGGCCGACAATATAGAGGTAACGCTGCCCGACGGGAGGAAGTTTCCCGCAAAGATAAAGGGACAGGACACGCGCGCCGACCTCGCGGTTATTAAGATCAGCGCCTCGGACCTAAAAGCCCTTGAGCTCGATGATTCGGACAAGGCCAAGATAGGGCAGTTCACGATAGCGGTAGGAAACCCGTTCGGGATAGCCGCGAAGCCGACGGTCACTATAGGCGTCGTCAGCGCGCTCAACCGCACGCTGCCGAGGG
>JAQUSA010000065.1:1660-6125 GCA_028715315.1 Candidatus Omnitrophota bacterium
AGGGCGGATGCCTTAAGGCTATTAAGGTTCCGCCCGCGCAGCGTTAAGGAGATGGCCCAGCGGCTGAAACAAAAGGGCCATCGCGGCATTATAATAGCGCGGGCGATCGACGAACTTGAAGCCAAGAAACTTCTTGACGACAGGATCTTCGCGAAGCTCTGGATAGGCGACCGCATCTCGCTTAAGCCTTCGGGAAAAAGCCTCATCGTGAGGGAACTCAGGGCGAAAGGCCTGGATGAAGAGACAATAAGCGCGGCATTCGCGGAGTACGAGGGGCTGTTTGACGAAGCCGAGATCGCGGGCCCTCTCATCAGGAGAAAGATAGCGGGTCTAAAGGGGCTCGATCCGGAGAGGGCGAAGAAGAGGATATTCGATTTCCTGAGCCGCCGGGGTTTTTCCGCCAATACGATATGGAAGCTCATCAAGGAAAACTATGACTACGGACCAGCTGAGGAGTAAATTCCTCAAATATTTTGAATCCAAGGGCCATCCGGTCATCGCCTCGGATTCGCTCGTGCCTAAGGACGACCCTACGGTCCTTTTCACAAGCGCCGGCATGAACCAGTTCAAGGATTATTTCCTCGGGAAGAGGAAAGACCTGAAGCGCGCCGCAAGCTGCCAGAAATGCCTGCGGACCGGCGACCTTGATAATGTCGGTAAGACGCCGTCGCACCATTCATTGTTTGAGATGCTCGGCAACTTCTCCTTCGGCGATTATTTCAAGGAAGAGGCGATCGCCTGGGCATGGGAGTTCCTGACCAGAGAACTCGGAATGAAGAAGGAAGACCTCTGGGTATCAGTGTATAAGGACGACGACGAGGCTTTCGGTATATGGAAGGACAAGATCAAGGTCCCGGAGGAAAGGATCGTAAGGTTCGGGGCCAAGGATAACTTCTGGCCGGCCAACGCGCCCGAGGAAGGCCCTAACGGTCCCTGCGGGCCGTGCTCGGAGATATATTTTGACCGCGGGGAGAAATACGGCTGCGGAAAACCGGACTGCAAACCCGGCTGCTGCCGCAGGCATGTTGAGGTATGGAACCTTGTCTTTACCCAGTTCAACAGGGTCGGGCCCAATAAGCTTGAGCCGCTGCCCAATAAGAACATAGATACCGGCATGGGGCTTGAGCGGTTGGCCTCGGTCATGCAGGGCGTTCCTACGAATTTTGATACGGATATCTTCAAGCCAATTATAGACGAGATCAGGCAATTGACCGATAAGAATGACCCTGCCCACATAAACGCAGTCGCAGACCACGTAAGGGCCGCTGTATTCTGCATAGCGGACGGGGTCCTTCCCGCAAATACCGGAAGGGGTTATGTGCTGAAGACGCTTATAAGGCGCTCGCTGGTGCACGGCAGGTTCCTGGGATTGAACGGGCCTTTCATGTATAAATTAGTGGACAGTGTCGTGCGCGCTATGAAAGGCGGGTATCCCGAGATAGGGGAACGCCGTGAGAACATAAGCGTGATAATCAAATCCGAGGAAGAGAAATTCTTCCAGGTAAACGAGGATGTCAGGACGGACCTTGAAAACCTTTCCGCTGAACTAAAGGCAGGGCGGAAGGCGACCATACCTGGCGACAGGATATTCTATTTCCATGACACCCGCGGGTTGCCTATCGACCTTATCAGGGAATTCACATCCGGGGAAGGGCTGGATTTGGATTTGGACGGTTACGAGAGGTTGATGGAGGAGCAGCGCAGGAAGTCCCGCGGCGCGACGAAGCTTACGGGCGAGGTCTTCGCGGAGACGCTTACCGCGGCGGTGCTGGGCACAGGCACCAGGTCGGAGTTCATAGGTTATGAAAAACTTGAATCCGCCTCGTCGGTCATCGCGTTGATAAAGGACAACAAGGCCGTGGATCACGTAAAGGGACCTTCGGATTTCGCCGCCGTACTGGATATTACGCCGTTCTACGGGGAGACCGGCGGACAGACCGGCGATAAGGGCGTCCTCGAAGGAAAAGGATTTAAGATCGACGTGCTCGACACAAAACTGGTCGAGAAGGTGCCCGTGCACATTTGCAGCATAAAAGAGGGGCAGGTCAATGCCGGCGATAAGGTGAAGGCCGTCGTAGACAGCGGGAGGAGGATGGCTATCGCCCGCCACCATACCGCGACGCACCTGCTCCAGGCGGCATTGAGGAAGGTCCTAGGCCAGCACGTGCACCAGTCGGGTTCCCTGGTGGCGCCGGAGAGGCTCAGGTTCGATTTCACGCATTTTAAGCCGATGAGCGCGGAGGAGATAGCCGCCGCGGAGTCCTTAGTGAACGGGTATATCCGTGATAACGCGGGCCTCAGCGTGCAGGTGATGGGCATCGAGGAAGCGAAGAAGACGGGGGCGACCGCGTTGTTCGGCGAGAAATACGACAAGAATGTGCGCGTTGTGGACGTAAAGGGCATATCCAAGGAATTTTGCGGCGGGACGCATTTGAAGGCGACCGGCGAGATAGGCATATTCAAGATCACGGCGGAGGAATCCGTTGCCGCCGGCATAAGAAGGATAGAGGCTGTGGCTGGAGAGGCGGCCTATGACAAGATAAGGGAATCGGAGAAGATCCTGAAGGAAGTTGCGGATTCCCTCATGGTAAAGCCCGGGGACCTCCCGGCCCAGATCGATAACCTTTTGAACAGGGTCGCCGACCTGGATAAGAAGCTCAGGGCTTACCAGGCGGAAAGCCTGAAAGAGAAGGCAAAAGAGCTTGTTTCGGGAAAGGAATTGTCGGATAATGGTATTGCGATCGTGGCTAGAAGGCTTGACGGTTATGCGCCTGACACCCTCGTAAACCTTACCGATGTTGTAAAGAGATCGCTAAATACAGGTTTGGTCTCGATGCTTGCCGGCGCTTATGAAGGCAAAGCTTTTATTGTTGTAGGCGCCACGGATGACCTGGCTAAAAGCGGCGTTGATTCCCGCGCGATAATAAAGGTGATGTCTTCGGTGATACGCGGCGGAGGCGGCGGCAGGCCGGACCTCGCGCAGGCCGGAGGCAAAGATATCTCAAAATTGGATGAAGCGCTGAAGGCGGGCATGATCGCCGTAAAGGAAATCAAAAAATGAAGATAGTGAAATTAGGCAGCAAGGAGTTCGAGAAGCTTTGCAGCCGGTATAATAACCGCAAGAAAAGGGTATCGGACAGCGTAAGCAAGATCGTCGAGGATGTGAGGTTGAACGGCGACGAGGCCGTAATAAAATACACGCGCAAGTTCGACAGGGTGAAGCTTTCCGCGAAGCAGCTCCGCGTCACGGAAGGCGAGGCCAGCGGCGCATTCCAGGACATAGATTCCGAGTTCATCTCCGAGTTGAAGAACATCATAGATAACGTCACGAAATTCTACAAGAAACAGGTAAGGAACAAGAAGTCCTGGAGGATAGTCGATGAGGACGGCGTAGTGCTCGGCGAAAAGTACGAGCCGATAGAAAAAGTCGGCATCTACGTGCCTGCCGGGACCGCGCCGCTCGTATCGACGGTATACATGACCGTATTGCCCGCGAAGGTGGCGGGCGTAAAATCGATAGTGCTCTGCACGCCTCCGAACAAGTTCCAGAGCGTCGATCCTTACATACTGGCTGTCGCGAACCTCCTTAAGGTAGACGAGGTCTATAAGGTGGGCGGGGCGCAGGCGGTCGCGGCCATGGCGTTCGGGACAAAGACCATACCTAAGGTCGATAAGATAATAGGGCCGGGCAACGATTACGTGACAGAAGCGAAGAGGCAGGTGTTCGGTTATGTCGATATAGACATGATAGCCGGGCCGTCCGAGGTCGTGGTAATGGCCAACAGGTCTACCAACCCGCTTTTCGTGATCAAGGACCTGGAAGCGCAGAGCGAACACTTCAAGGGATTGCCGATACTCGTGACCACCTCCAAGCCACTGGCGAAGACGGTAAAGAAAGAGGTCGCGAACGGATATATCATAATCGCGAAGAACATGGAGGAGGGCTGCGATATCGTGAACCGGCTCGCGCCGGAACACCTCCAGATCATGGTAAAGAGCCCCCAGAAATGGCTCAAGAAGATAAGAAACGCGGGCGCGATATTCCTGGGCCAGTACTCACCGACCGCCGTGGGAGATTATGTCGCGGGTCCGAGCCATGTGCTGCCGACAAGCGGGACAGCGCGCTTCTTTTCCGGATTGGGGATAGAGGATTTCATGAAGTCCTCGCATATAGTGTCATATTCCAGGAAAGCCCTGGAGAAGGCCAAGAAGTCCATCGAGAAGATGACGAAACTCGAGGGCCTAAACAAGCACTTAGAATCCATTAAAGTGAGGTTCTAGATGAAGAAGAGGTCCGTTAAGCATAGGCGCAAGACGACGGAGACAGATATCGCGGTCGAGCTCAATATAGACGGCACGGGGAAATTCCGTGTCTATACCGGCATAGGATTCCTCGACCATATGCTCTCGCTGTTCGCGAGGCACGGCTGTTTCGACCTTAAGCTGATCGCGAAGGGCGACCTCG